>CAZYDY010000197.1:0-4550 GCA_964646245.1 uncultured Sphaerobacteraceae bacterium | reverse complement strand
GACTTCCGATACGGCGTACACCACTGACACGGAGCACACCATCAACCTCATCCCGCTCTGCGGTAATCGCGGTCTGGCGCTGATTTACCTGGTCAGACGGCGCCCCGAGGTCGCTGGCCCGTTCCAGGTCGGTCTGGGCGGTATCGAGTTCTGAGCGTATCTGGTTTGGATCATCCAGAAGTTCTATTGCACCAAGCCGCTGGTCCACCTGCGCCAACGCTGGCACATACACGTCTTCATCCGGCAGGAAGATATCGCGCTGGTTCCAAATGAGTACACCCAGGAGGAAAATGGCCAACAGCACGATCCCAACGAAGATCGGGCTCGTTACGAACGGAGCTCGCGGCACGCCGGATTTCCAGCTAAACCCTTCCCCTCCTCCTGTGATACGTCGATGCTTTCGCACACCATGGGCACCGGGCGCACCGTAAAGCGTCTCCGGACGACGCGGTCTCCACGTGGAGCGGCCATCCGTTGGCCGACCCTCGGTGATACGAATCAATCGCTCCTGCAGCGAAATCTTCGGCTGTTCTATCTCCGGCTCAGGAGGCGCTTCAGCCTCCTCACCGCTTTCGTCCTCAACCGGTTGCTCCCTGCGTATCTTTGGCAGTGCCGGGAACGTCGGGATGACAGAGCGCACCGCTGCCCGTGCATGCCTGGCCTGTTCACGCGCACTTCGGGCAACGTCCTCCAGGCTTTCGATTTCGGATGCAACCGGGTTCGGTGGAAACGAGATGACGGTGGATGCGAAAAACGGTTCACCTTCATCCAGCACCGCCTGGCGCACCGTGTCGAGGATTTCGTCAGGATCCTGTCCGTGAAACCCGCGCATGTTTACAGGGGAATCCAGCGGATCCATTCCCATCCTGGCCAGTACTCGCGCCGTTGCATCGTTACACAGCACCAGTGTGTCGCCAGGCATCAACTCTGTTTGCACCAGCAAGGGTGCGGTCCAGGTGGAATACCCGAGTGGCTCCGGATTCGGGGCAGGGCTGTCTGCTTCCGCCCAGTGAGGCAAACGCGAATCGAGATCCGGCACGCCGTACACGAGGTGATCCTGAATCAGAACAAGTTGGCCCGGTGGGACGTGCGCAATGGTGGCAGTGTGCCCTTCGAAAACAACCGCAGTAGCGCCGATCTGCTTCGGACTGCCACCTTGCAGGCGAGCGTCATCGTACACAAGGCTGTTGGCAAATCCGAATGCGCGCGCCAACGCAGCATCCGGTGCCTGGCGTGGATGGAGGCGGAGTTCGTGAAGCAGCACATCGCGCACCTGGCGAGCAAGCTCGCTGGTGTGGCCATCTGGTTCAAGCGGTTCTGTGTAGACGGCGTACCCACGGCGATGCGAGGATGGCGAGCCGACGATATCGACCGCTATCCATTCACGTACATCAGTGGGAACACCGCCGCTGACCGCGGCTGCTACAGCTGTTGGCTGAGGAAGCGTCATCCTCTACGATTCTCCGTCCGTCACGTTCTTGAGTGAACGTACATGCAGGGGAGTATATCGCGCCGTTACGAAACAGGCCCGGTACATGGTACCGGGCCTGTAAGAACGTGATTACTAGTATGAATCCTGAACTTCTGGCTCGGCTTCATATGCGAAGGTTTGCCTCGCTGCCGGCCGGCGTTCGTCCCGAGTAGCTACCTCTTCGGTTTCGTCGACCACTGTATCGGAGAAGCGGCGACCACCGCGAGCCTCGCGCACCAGCGTGCGGGCACGCTGGGCAATGCGTTCGCCAGCCACTCCCTGCGCATCAGCAAGATGGATGGCATGCTCCAGGACTTCAACCGAATCCCGGCGAGCGCCTTCGGCCAGCAAGCGTGCGCCGACATTGGTCAGCATCAATGCTTCCCCGTATTCATCTCCCACAGATCGGGCAATGCGGAGGGCATTCTCATATGTATCCATGAAATCCGGATGGTTCGCTTTGTCTCGGGTCATGGCCAGGTGCTGCAGCGCCTGGTTATAGAGCAGCGGCTGGTCGATTCCTTCGGCGATTTCCACCGCCTGTTCCAGCGCCACCAGCGCAGCATTCATATCGCCCTGCTTCTGGGCGAGCCTGCCAAGGCGACCATAGAGTCGCACAGCAGCACCGCGCTGTCCGCTTTCGGCGGCGATGTTGAGGGCGTCGCTGTAAAGCGTCATCGCATCCTTAACCTGGCCGACTTCCATGGCCATGGTGCCGAGCTGCGAGAGGACGTTGACCTCTTCATCCTTACGGCCAAGTTCGCGATAGAGATCAAGGGCCTGATGGTAATGATCGACGGCCTGACGCATATTGCGGTCTGCCAGTGCGATCTGGCCCAGCAAACTGAACATGCCTGCCTGGAGATCCACATCGTCAACCCTCCGCGCCGCATCAATAGCCTGGTGGATTGAGCGAAGCGCGTCTTCACGCTGATCGTACTTCCACAGGGCTTCGCCAATGCTTCCAAGCCACTGCGCTTCATGCGCGATATCTTCCGTATCTCGCGCAATTTCGAGTGCCTGCATGAGGTTATTCAGCGCTTCCACGGGATGCTTCATCGCGCTGAGCGTCACACCAAGACCACCGTAGGCACGCTGGGCCACACGTTTGTCACCAGCTTCCTCCGAGAGCTTGATGGCTCGCTGGAAGACTTCTCGTGCATCTTCAAGGCGACCGAGGGTAAGCAATGTAGAACCGTAGTGAACGGCGTCTGCCGCAGCGGCTGGCATGTTGCCGAGTCGCTCCTCTACGTTGATGAGGTCACGCTGGCGGTCGACTGCGTTATCAAAGCGACCAATGCGCTGCTCAACTTCACTGAGCATCGCGAGACATGCATTCTCGAGTTCGAGATCCTGCATTTCCCGGGCGACCTCAAGGCCATCTTCCAGGTGGGCCACCACGTCTTCAAACCTGTTGAGCGCCATAAGGGTACTGGCGTGACGACCAATGAGCTGGGTGAGGACGACATCATCGCCGAGATCGGTGGAGAGGCGGAGCAGGTCCTCCTCCATCTCGGCACGTGTCTCAAGTTCAAGATTTTCGCCGCCAATCTCAAGCCTGCGCAGGAGCGTATCCGCCAACCCGCGCTTGTAATCGATACGTCGCGACGACTCCTCGGCACGATCGTAGAGCGCCAGCGCTGTCTGCGAATCGCCGTCACGAATCACGATGTCGCCAAGGAGAATGGCGCTCTCTACTTCATCAATCGTGTCATTCGCCGGAGGGCCGAGATCGAGCTGCTGCTGAAACAGTGCGCGCGCCTTCTCGGTGTCACCAGCGCTCATCTCGCGATGGCCAAGGCGACCAAGGGCACGACGTCCCCCGTGCACGTAGCCGGCACGCTGGGCGGCCTTGTAGGCATCTCGCAGGAGCTTTTCACGTTCGCGGGCGGGATCCTCAGATGGGAGCAAGGCATCCAGTTGCAACGCAGCATCGACCGTCTGCCGATCGAATCCCTTGGCGTGGGCAGCGGCATGAGTAAGGCGTGCCAACACCTGTGAGAACTCCCGATCGGAATCCAGCCGCTCATCGATCAAATCCGCGAGGATGGAGAAATCATCGTCAGAAAGCGCATCCAGCACGGCTGGATGGCGGACTTCACTGATTGCTCCATTAATGGAACGCTTGCGCCCCACCACCTCACGCGAAATTTGAACAAGAACGCCGTTACCACCCTTGCGTCCCTTATTGGCCAGCTTTTCGATCCAGCTACTCACCACGTTGCTCCTTGATTGGGGATTGCGGCACAGTGTGCCGCGCCAGCCAATCGTCCTTCCCACCTGTCGTCAGTGTAATTTACGGATTATTGCGGCAGCCACCACATGTGTTGTTTCTATTCTGCCACACGTGTACATAGTGTCCGTACACTCTGTTCAACCTGGTTGGAGTGTAGCATGCGATTCTGAACCTGCACACGTTTGCCTGAGTGTCAAAAGCCGCAGGAACTGCGTTTGTTAAGTGACTGTTTATCGTCTGGTAGAATTCCCCGAAATGTGATCGCATTTTCCGCTCTTGGGGAGCCTGAATGACCGCCAACAACTCATTTCACAAACGCCTGACATCCCGGGAACGGGAGGCCAATTCTCTCCTCTGCGTCGGGCTCGATCCCGTCATCGAAAAGTTGCCGGAAGCCATTCCCGCAACAGCAGACGGAATCGCAGAGTTCTGCATCCAAATCATCGAGGCCACCAAAGACCTCGTTTCCAGCTACAAACCGAATCTCCCCTTCTTCCTCAGCCTGGGGGAAGACGGTGCAAAGACGCTGCGACGCGTGAGAGAGGCGATTCCGGCTGATATCCCAATGATACTGGACTGCAAGGTCAACGATCTTGGAGATACCGCCAGGGCCTGGGTCGAAACGGCATTCGATTACATCGAGGCAGATGCGATCGTCGTTGCTCCATATATGGGAGAGGATGCACTCGCACCGTACTTCAACCAGGATGGCAAGGGCGTGATCGTGCTGGTGAAAACCAGTAATCCAGGCAGCGGTGACCTGCAGGACGTGCCGCTGGAAAACGGCCAGCCGCTCTTCATGCATGTAGCAGAACGATGTCGGGAATGGAACACCACCTATCC
>CAZYDY010000196.1:0-4552 GCA_964646245.1 uncultured Sphaerobacteraceae bacterium | reverse complement strand
TCCGGCATGGCATCCTCAACCCTTAAGCTCAGGAACTCATTGTCCGGCCTGCATCGAGATCTCTTCGTCGCGCTCCGCAACGGGCAGATCAATCAAACCGAGGCAACGGCAGCGGCCAAACTGCCACGTCACCAACAGGATGCCCTCGCGGAAACCTTCCGCCGCACCGGCAAACTCACCCGGCGCGACATCCAGGCCTTCGCACCTCCGGATTCAAAGACCAAACAAACCGGAGACAAGGTGGCAGACCAACTTGCAGCTGCCGCCGCAGACGCCGCCAAAGTGGGCTACAGCAAGGCAGAATTCCTGGAAATGGCAGGAAGAATCTGGGACGCATCAGTTCACGATACCAATGCACAATCCGATCAGGATCACGACGAACAAGTGATGTCAGATCAGGCTCCGGTCGATCCCTTCCCGGATCTCGCGGCTCACAAATGGGACACCGGCGAGAGCTGATCCCAACCCTTCCGTGAGCAATGTTCCATCGGGCCGTATACTTGTTCACCAGAATACTGTTCGTTTAACCGGAGTTCTTACACATCATGTCTTCTGCTACATCTTCAGGCCCCAATCCACTCTGCGAAGTCGGAATGCGTCACCCGCGTGATCGGCACCGCATGCGCCCGGTAGAAGGCGCAGAAAACGTTTGGTTCTGCTCCAAGCACGGCATTTACGCCCAGCTTGTAGACACCGAACTTGCCGACAGCATGACCCGTGGCGACGATTGGCCTCACTACTCAGAGGTCGAGGGCCTGTTCATGCGGCTTGGCGATGAGCGACAAGGCGGAAAGATCGTTTACTTCCGCGCGAAGTAGGGCCGTCCATGGATGCCGACACCGATATGGAAATATGGGCCAATCTCGAGAAAGTCTTCCATCTCTCGCCTCGCGAGTTGTATGAGAACGAAGAGCTCGGGGACCTACACCGCACCTCCCGGCGCGAGGTAAACCGTATGTCCAAATCGGACCTCCGCTTAACACTCAGCCAATACGTGCGCGATGTGATGCTCAGTGATGAAGCTCTCTCCCGCGGAGATGGCTGGGAAGATGTGCTCGCCTTCCTCGATTGGGTAGACGGAGGCATGGAATAGCCATGCCGAAACGTCTCAGGTTCTGTCTGGACGGCGGTCCCGCAGGTTGGGCCAGCGCCCAGGCCAAAAACGACCCCGACGCCATCCGCGACGCTGTCAACAGAACGATCCAGCTGGGTACCACCGCCGATGAGGCAGGGCTGGATTCATTCTGGCTGCTGGAAGATCCAGACGGCTGGGACGCCTTCGCTATCCTGGGCGCTATCGCCCGTCAAACAGAACACATCAGGCTCGGCCCCGGTGTGGCAAATCCCTACTATCGCCACCCGTCGCTGATGGCTGCGAGCGTCAGTACCCTGGATTTCCTTAGCAATGGCCGTGCATTCCTCGGCCTCGGCCGTGGCCAGACCGAGTGGTACGAGCGCGCGCTGGGTATGGACGTTGGCAAACCTACACGTCGCCTGACAGAAACGGTATCGCTCCTCCGCCAGTGGTGGAGTGAGGATATGTACGCCAGCTCTCCGCCCGGTTCAACCGAACTCGGCGTGCAGGGGTGGGAGCGTGTGATCCGTCCACTGCAGGATCACGTACCGATCTACCTGGCAGCCGTCGGCCCAATCGCAATGCGTATCGCCGCCGAATGGACAGACGGCGTGATCTTCAACGATCTCACGTCCTTCGCATTCATGCGTGATCAAATCGCCTCGGTTAAGCAGACGGCTGCCGACGCTGGTCGGGATCCGGAAGCGATGAGTTTCATTGCTCGCTGTCAGGTCACCATCACAAACGATCCGGAAGCACTCTACGAAAAGCGCAAAACCACCGTGGCCATGATCCACTCCCTCCCCGGTATGGAACGCTTGCTCCAAAGCGATTCCCACGATATCGATCAGGTCATGGCGGATGTTCGAAAGGCCATGCGCGTCGATACCGTCCTGGATCGTGGCGGAGCCTTCAGCGAGCTCCGACGTGAGGGCGATCTGGAAGCCGCCAGGGCCGCCATCCCCACCAGTCTCATGAGCGAACTCGTGGTAGCAGGCGATATCGCAAGCGTCCGCAAGCAACTGACAGATCTCGCGAACATCGGCGTCACCCACGTCTTCCTCGCCGCACCAACGGAAATAGCAGAACTCCCGGATATCGTGAGGCAATTGCAATCGTAGGTTGTGCTCACTATGCTGAAAGGCGAACGAGGTGCACCATGATTGACATCATCGAACAAAATCGAGAGCAACTGATCGCGCTCTGTGAAGAGAACGAAATCAAGGGACTCTGGCTCTTCGGATCTGCCGCGACTGGCAATTGGGACCCGGAGCGCTCCGACCTCGATTTCCTGTTCGATATCGGCGAATACGACAAAACTGCGGGACGACGATCAATGCGACTCGCCGCCGGTCTCGAACGGATCGTTGGCGAGAATTTCGATCTTGTTTCCCGCCCTGCTATTAGAACAGCCAAATTCAAACAGTCCGTCGATCAAACTGCGATTCCAATCTACGAACGATAGACATCGCTCCCTTTTTCCTAAACGATCTATCGGTATTGCTTTAACCCTGACCCCTCTGCTCATCCCCCATGTACAATCTCTGCGGCGTACAAATTCGTCGCGAGGGAGCTCCATGTCCAACACGTCAATCATTCAACTCAGTAACGTCACCAAACGGTATGGCGGCTTCACCGCCGTGGATGACATCGATCTCGAAGTCCACACCGGAGAGATCTTCGGAATCCTGGGACCAAACGGCGCTGGCAAAACCACCACGCTCGAAATGATCGAAGGCCTGCGCGAGCCGGATTCCGGCAGCATCATGGTCAACGGCCTGGATGCGGTAAAGCAGGTGGACGAGGTCCGGAAAATCATCGGTGTGCAGCTTCAAAGCACCTCGCTCTTTCCTTTTCTCTCCGCACAGGAACTCATGGAACTCTTCGGCCACTTCTACGGGGTAAAGAACCCGAAGGCGCGGGCGGAAGAACTTCTCGCCAATGTCAACCTTGCCGACAAAGCCGGCAACCGCATGGAACAACTCAGCGGCGGACAGCAGCAGCGCCTCAGCATCGCCCTCGCGCTGGTGAATACACCGATCATTACCTTTCTCGATGAACCAACAACCGGGCTCGATCCCCATGCCCGACGTAACCTGTGGCAAACCATCCTCGATGTCCGCGCCAGTGGCAGCACCGTTGTGCTCACCACGCACTATATGGACGAGGCAGAGCATCTCTGCGATCGCATCGCCATCATGGATGGCGGCAAGGTGATCGCCTGCGATACACCAGAGGCGCTGATTCGATCGCTGCCTCAGGATGCGGTGGTCAAGGCGCTCTCGGCCAAACCAACCGACTGGACAGTCGCCCAACTGGAGCAGCTTCCCGGCGCCACCCACGCCGAAATCGAAGGTGATTCCCTTCGTATCGGCACCGCAGACGTACAGGCAACCATCACATCACTGCTTTCACTGGCCGACCGCGATGATGTCCGCTTAAGCGACCTCGCCAGCACCAGCGCCGATCTGGAGGATGTATTCCTCAGCCTTACCGGCCGCACCTATGAAGACCAGCAACCTGAAACCGAAGAGGGAGGTGCCGCATGAGCTCATTCCTCGCCATGCTGATCGCGAATATCAAAATGAGCCTGCGCAATCGCCAGGCAATGTTCTGGAACCTCGCGTTCCCCGCACTCTTTATCGTTCTCTTCGGTTCCATTTGGGATAACGACAACTTCTCCAACTTCGATGTCGGCGTCATCGGTGCCGATACACCGCTGCACGGCGCAGTGGTCGATGCGCTCAATAGTGCAGACGGCTTCAGTGTCTACGAGGGCACAGACGCCGAGGAACTGGAGGCACTCGAGAATAACGACCGCGTCCTGGTACTCGAATTCCCGGCCGATGAAGGCGCGCCAATTCGCATCTATTCGCCCGACCGACAGGGAGATGTCAACAGCCAGATCGCCATGAGCGCTACCCGATCTATCCTCATGGAAGTGCTCGGCGCCGGTATGGGTGTGGAGATCGAACAGGTTCAGGTCGATTCGCTCAACACCACGTTCATGGATTGGTTCCTGCCGGGCATCATCGCCCTGAGCCTGATGAACACCGGCATCATTGGCATCTCAACGGCATTCGTCGCCTTCCGCGAGAAGGGGATTCTGCGCCGCATCAAAGTCACGCCGTTCCCACTCTGGAAGTTCCTGTTCGCGCGCGTACTCGGTGCCATGATCGTCGGATTGCTCAGCACCATCATCCTCATCGGACTGGCCATGCTGCTCTTCGGTGCGAATGTTCGTGGCAACTGGTTGCTCATCGGTCTCGCCATCGTTCTGGTCAGCACCTGTATGCTCAGCATCGGCGCAGGAATCGCAGCCGTCGCGCGCAATGTGGAAACAGCCGCGGGCCTGGCGAACCTGCTCACCTTCCCGATGATGTTCCTGAGCGGCGTCTTCTTCCCGATTGCATCAATGCCGGACTGGATGCGACCGATCATGGCCGTGATGCCACTGCGCTACGGCGTGGAAGCCCT
>CAZYDY010000195.1:0-4562 GCA_964646245.1 uncultured Sphaerobacteraceae bacterium | reverse complement strand
ACTCCGGTGCCACAGAAGAACACCTCATCAGCCAAATAGAGTTCGGAGCGATCGATATCGCGCTGCTCCACTGTCCAGCCGTGTTCCTCTGCCAGGGTCATCACGCTGCGACGCGTGATCCCTTCCAGGATGTCGCCGTTGATTGGCGCTGTCACCAGCACACCATCGCGCACCATAAAGAGGTTCGCAGCGCTGCCCTCAGCAACCTTGCCTCGTGAGTTGAGCATGATCGCGTCATCGCAGCCGTAAGACATGGCCTGGTCCTTGGCGAAGCTGGCGTTGATGTAGCTGCCGGTGATCTTGCCACGACTGGGAATCATGTTGTCTTCGGTGCGGGTCCAGCTGGTAACGATCATGTTCATACCACGGCTGGTATCCAGGTAGTCGCCCATCGGCAGCATGTAGCAGGCAAACTCATCCTTCAGGTTCTGCAGCCGGGGGGTAAGTTCCACGCTCGCCTTGTAGACGAATGGTCGGTAGTACACATCCGTATCCGGGGCGTTCTTCCTGGTGAGATCGATAATTGCCTGGGCCATCGACTTCGGATCCAGTCCAAGGTCCATGCGAAGGAGCTTCGCACTGCGAAGCAGGCGTGCACAATGATCTTCCAGCCGAACGATGTTGATAGCTTTTCCGTCTGCAGATCGGTAACCACGAACACCGGCAAATGCGCCGGTACCGTACTGAACAACGTGCGTGCCGATACTAATGTTGGCTTCAGTGAAGGGCACGATACCGCCCTCGAAATATGCGAATTCCAACTGCTCACTGAATGCCATTTTTTACTCCTGCCGGATTCTGAAATACACAATACTTATGTGCACGGGCCCCATCGGGAGCTATGCATGCATAGCAGTATCGCACAGGATTCTGTCGACGTGATCAGGTGCTGGGCACCGGCTCAGGTTCGGGTGATACGAGGAGTTTCCAGCCCAATGTGACGATGAGGCCACACGCCACACCACCGGCTACGGCAGTCCATTGTCCCCCGCTATATCCGAATTCATCAACGAGATAGCCCGCGATAATTGAACCGATCGCCGCACCTGTTGCCATTGCGGATCCGAGCCAGGCAAATGCCTCTGTAATCTGGGATGGCTCCGCGATCTGTTCAACGAACAGGTTTGCCACAATCATGCCCGGTGAAATCGCGAGGCCGGTGACGAATACCGCTACTGCCATGGCAGGCACGTTTGCCGCCAGCAACATCGGAATGGTGCCGAGGCCAATCCACCAGAAGGTGATGAATATCTTGAGAGGAGTACTGCCGGGCCAACTACGCACACCGTAAAGGATTGCACCGAGGAACGATCCCGTCGCGAAGATTGCGGCAATGTAGCTCGCCGCGTTCGGCTGGCCCAGGTGTTCTGTGAAGGAGACGATAGCGATCTCAATAGCGCCGAAGAGAATCCCCATGAACACCAGCGATGCGATGATCATCTGTATGGCTGGATTTGCCACGACGGATTTACCCGTCTTGTGATCCTCTGATTTGATGACCGTCGAGACCTTGGCAGCTCCGCGGCCGGTTGGCATTCGTACCAGCATCAGTGTGCCGATTCCGGTGAAGATCATCGACGCGATAATGCCGGCAGTAGGGTGAACCTGCAAACAAAGAGGTACCACCAGCATTGGGCCAATGACAAAGCCGAGTTCGTCGACCATGGCCTCCAGGGAGTAGGCCCGTTCGAGCGATCGCCCTCGACCCAGCGTTCGAACCCAACGCGCCCGGCTGAGGGAGCCAAATTGCACGGAACTTGCGCCGATAATGGCAGCACCTACCAGCATGGAGGCATCTGGCAGATCGCTATAGGCAGCCCAAATAAGCGCAGCCACGCCAACCACATGTGCCAGCATCGACCAGATGAGCACACCGCGTTCACCGCGAACGTCGATGAGACGTGCCAGTACCGGAGCCAACACTGCCGACACCAGCGTCTGCATGGCACCCACAAGGCCGGCCAGGCCGTAACTGCCTGTAATCTGTTGTACCAGCAAAATACAGGCGAGTGCCTTCATGGCACTCGGGATACGACCGATAGCGGTTGCGGAAAAGAACCACAGCCGGCCCGGCTCAATAAACAGAGAGCGATACGTAACAGTATTCGATGCCGACATTGCAACACCTGATGGAAGAAAGAATGGATCGGCCGATATGCCGATCCAGAGGGAATCGTACTAGAAAACGCAGCTGGAGTCCCGGCGAATGGTCAGTCTGATTCTGGAGCGCTGAAAATCTTCCAGCCGAGGGTAATCACGAGGGCGGCGAGTAAGCCGCCTGCCATGGCGCTTAATTGACCGCCCAGTACGCCGAACTCGTCAACCAGTAATCCCGTGGCAGAGGAGCCAATTGCTACGCCGGCTGCGATTGCAGAACCCATCCACGCGAATGCTTCGGTGATTTTGTTCTGTGGTGCCACTCGTTCCACGAAGAGGTTCGCCGTGATGAGCGTTGGCGCGATTGCGATTCCCGTGATGAAAACGACGACGGTCATCATCTGGACGTTTGGAGCCAGGAGGATAGGGATCGTTCCAAGCCCGAGCCAGCCGAATGAGACCAGGAGCTTGGCGGCAATGCTGCCGGGCCACTCGCGCGCACCGTAGACGATTGCTCCGAGGAGGGAACCTCCTGCGAAGGATGCCACCATATAGCTCGCCGCGCTCTCGACGCCCTGGTCTTCAGCAAACGCAACCATGACGATTTCTACTGATCCAAAAATCGAACCCGAAAATACCAGTGCCAGCGTTATAAGCTGCATTGCCGGAGCTCGCATAACGGAAGGGTTGTCATCGGCATTTGTGACCAGTGCAGACGCCGACACCTGAGCGGCGGATGTGCCGAGTGGCTGGCGCATGAACATGATCGATCCGGCGATGACCAGGAAGACTGCGACGAGAATGCCGGCGGTTGGGTGAACCTGGAGACAGAGCGGAACCACGATGATTGGTCCGAGGATGAACCCGATTTCATCGATGATGGATTCCAGCGAGTATGCGCGCTCCAGGGCACGGCCGCGTCCCAATTCATGTACCCAGAGGGCCCGGCTGAGTGATCCGAACTGAACAGAACTGGCACCGAGGATGATTGCACCGACCAGCATTGAGGCCGGGTGAAGATCACTGTAGGCCGCAGCGATGAGGACGATGACGCCGACGATGTGCCCAACCATCGTCCAGAAAAGTACGCCGTTTGCACCGCGGGAGTCGATCATTCGGGCCAGCACCGGTGCGAAGAACGCTGCCACCAGTGTCTGCGTTGCGCCCACGATACCGGCCATACCGTAGCTGCCAGTTAATTGCTGCACCAGCAAGATACAGGCGAGGGCCTTCATTGCGGTGGGCGTACGTCCGATAGCTGTGGCAGTGAGGAACCATGCCCGGCCTGGCTCGGAAAACAGGGAGCGATACGAAACCTCGTTCGCCTTGGTAGTCGACATACAAAACCTGAGGTGAATGGGAGAGGACCGGCCGATTCAACGATCCAGTCCCTAGCGTACAAGACTTTGCTTGCCCCGGCATAGATTTATTGAGCCGCTTCCGGTGCGATACTATCCACCAATGATTCGCCGACGTGCGGCAAGGAGACTTCCCCGATGACCGAGCCCAATGATGTGCTTGCCGATGAAGCAGATGCGTTTGAGCGGGTGCGGAACCCTCGCTATCCGCTTGCTGCCGAGTGGGATCCGGTGTGGCAGCTTGAGAATATGCTGGGTACGAATCCGCTTTGGCTTACTGAGGAGCTTCTTCAACACCTGCCCCTGATGGAAGAACAACGTGTGCTCGACCTCGGTTGCGGCAAGGGCATGAGTTCGATGTTCCTGGCGAAGGAGCGGAAGGTGAATGTGTGGGCTGCTGACCTGTGGGTCAGTCCGGATGACACATGGCAGCATGCCCGCGAGTTAGGACTTGATAACCATGTTTGCCCGATTCGGGCGGAGGCACACACGCTCCCGTTTGCGAGCGGGTTCTTCGATGCGGTGGTCTGCGTCGACGCCTGGCACCTGTTCGGCCTCGGTGAAGGTTTCGTGAGCCGGATTGCTGACTACGTTACTGACGGCGGCTATATCGCCATGATCGTTCCCGGTTTACGCGAGGAGTTCGAGAATGGTTTACCTCAACATGTCATTCCTTTCTGGCAGCAAGAATTCTGGAGCCTGCACAGCGCTGACTGGTGGAGATCACTCTGGCAGCAAGAGCAAACGCTAGAGGTGATTCATGCGGAGTTCGTCCCCGAAGGCTGGAAGCTCTGGATGCAGTGGGAGGAGATAGCTCGTGATGCCGGATACCCGTATGCTGAGGACGATATTCAGCTACTCCATGCCGATGCGGGCCAGAACCTCGGTTTCGTGAGTGTTGTGGCGAAAGTTCGACGGTAGGTCAATTCGGGAGCCTTTGCCTGTCGCCGCTTTCGGCGAATGGGTAAGACGAATGCGCCAACCCCAGGTGTCGACCCTGACCAACGGAACAGATGTCGCGTGGTCGCCGCGGTACTCCGAAACTCCAAAACAAAGCGAGATACTAAGTGAGCGGTACTTGTCATGACTGAATGCGCGCGAGAGATA
>CAZYDY010000194.1:0-4636 GCA_964646245.1 uncultured Sphaerobacteraceae bacterium | reverse complement strand
GGTGAATACCTGCAAAAGGCCGAGGGAATCGACAAGATCGCCTTCACCGGCTCAACCCAGGTTGGTCGCAACATCGCAATTGCCGCCGCAGAGAAGCTGATTCCGGCAACGCTGGAGCTCGGCGGAAAGAGCGCAAACATCTTCTTCGATGATGCCGATATGGATATCGCCATGGAAGGTGTGCAGCTCGGTATCCTGTTCAACCAGGGCCAGGTCTGCTCCGCAGGATCCCGCATCTTCGTGCAGGAAAGCTTCTACGACCGCTTCATGGAGCGCGTTGAGGAAGAGTTCAAGAAGGTTCGTGTTGGCAACCCGCTTGATCCGTCTACCCAGATGGGTGCGCAGGTCAATGAAAGCCAGATGAACAAGATCCTGAAGTATGTGGATATCGGCAAGGAAGAAGGCGCCACTGTGGCCGTAGGCGGAAACCGCGCCAGCGGCAATGACCTGGATAACGGCTACTTCGTGGAACCAACCCTGCTGACAAACGTCGATAACTCCATGCGCGTCGCGCAGGAAGAGATCTTCGGCCCGGTTGGCGTCGTGATCACCTTCAAGGATGAAGAAGACCTCATCCGCATGGCCAACGACAGTCCATACGGACTCGGTGGTGGCGTGTTCACGAAGGACATCGGCAAGGCACTGCGCGTAGCCAACGCCGTCCGCACCGGTCGCGTTTGGGTAAACACCTACGCTACCTTCCCGGCAGGCGCTCCGTTCGGTGGCTACAAGGAATCCGGCATCGGCCGCGAAACCCACAAGGCCATCATGGATAGCTACCAGCAGACCAAGAACATCATCATCAACCTGAGCGAAAAGCCAGGCGGAATGTACGTGAACCCGAACGGCGCGAACTAGTCGCCAATCGATCACTGAGATGAAGAAAAGGGGATCCGGCAAGTGCCGGATCCCCTTTTTGTTAACTCCCAATCACGCCCTCTCGTAAAGATTCACTCGCACCTGAAGCATCCCGGCTACAATAGAGAAATACACCGAAAACCAGATACGGCAGGAGATATGCCATGCAAGACGCCAGATCAGTCGACGATACCGCGGCAGAAGTTGAAGAGGCCAAAGGCGGACTGAGAACCTTCAACCTCGTTGTCGGGCTTATTCACCTCGTCCAGGCGATCGCAATGCTCTGGCTGAGCAACAATTTCTCGCTCCCGGTCACACGCAACTTCATGGCCGGGCCTCCCGGCACCGAGCCCACCTTCGACTCCTGGTTCTCTGTGGCCCTGGGCCCAGCCGTCGCGATCTTCCTCTTTTTGGCAGCATTTGATCATATCTTGATGGCCGTGCCCGGAGTCAACGGTTGGTACAACCGTATGCTTGCACGCGAGAAGAACTACGCACGCTGGGCAGAGTATTCCATCAGCGCCTCGCTCATGATGGTGTTGATCGCCATGATCACCGGTGTCACCGATATGGGCGCAATCCTGGCGATCTTCGGCGTCAACTCCGCCATGATCCTCTTCGGGCTGGTCCAGGAGATGTTCAACCGCCCCAGCAAGGGCAACGTCAACTGGTGGCCCTACATTTTCGGCTGTTTTGCCGGTGCAGTTCCCTGGATCATCATTGTCCTGCAGATTTGGACCTCAGAGCAAAAGGGATTCAGCGCCCCAACCTTCGTATACGGCATCATCGTCTCGCTCTTCCTGCTGTTCAACACCTTCTCGGTCAACATGGTGTTGCAATACAAGCGTGTTGGGAAATGGAAAAGCTACGTCTATGGCGAGAAGGCATATATCGTCCTCAGCCTCGTCGCCAAGACCGCGCTGGCATGGCAGATTTTCGCCAATACGCTGATTGAGTAACCAGTTATGAAGGAACCGGCCCTGACAACTGTCGGGGCCGGTTTCGTCTACTATGTTTCGTTGGATGACACCAGCTGCAAGCCAACTATGCAGACAACAATGCCGGCAAGGAAGACGATCTTCATCGTGGTAACCGGCTCATTCCCGCGAGTCATTGCCCATACGGCAGTAGTCACCGCTCCGACTCCAACCCAGGCGGCGTAGCCGGTCCCGACCGGAATGTACTTCAGTGCGTACGCCAAACCGCCCATGCTCAGAATCAACCCAACGATAAAGAGCAGCGTCGGCTGCAACTTCGTAAAGCCCTCACTCTGGCTCATCGCCGTTGCCCACACTGCTTCGAGGGCACCAGAAACCACAAGTACGACCCATGCCATGATGAAATCTCCAGCGTCGTCTTGTCGTCGTCCGGGTACGGCGCTCCTCGTCCGGTTGCCTTTTGGCTCCAAAGATTCTAGCAAACGGGGCCAGGATATCCAGTTCGATTCCACGGGATGTCCGTGCGATACTGGGATCAATGAACGTTCGACTCACTCCCTGAGGTCACCATGTCCCGATTGCGAATCGCCTGATTGGCGCACACAACCACATGACATCCTGAGCGCACCCCACCTCGCCCCGGGGTCGGCCGGATGTACGTGTCAATCGGGCGGAAACCACACCTCCGCGCTCCCTGACCGGGATTTTTCTCACAATGAAATCGTCTCTACATCACACATCTGTGGTGCTTTCAGCGGACTCCCTTGGCAAGCAATACGCCAATAGCCATTGGGGACTTCGCCACGCCACCATCAACCTGCACGCGGGCCGGATGGTCGCCGTACTCGGACCCAACGGCGCCGGCAAATCGACACTCATCCACATGCTGGCCGGTGCAATCCAGCCGACCGAAGGCGAAATCACACTCGCCGATCCAAAAGCGCGCATCGGCTGGAGCAGCCAGCGCACCACCATCGACTGGTATCTCAACGCGCGGCAAAACGTTGAAATCGGCGGCCGCATGTATGGCCTCACCAAACGGGAAACGCGTAACCGGGCAGACGAGCTGCTGCAACGCCTTCACCTGGCCGACCTGGCCACCAATGATGTGAGCATGCTCAGCGGCGGACAGCAACAACGCATCCAGGTAGCGCGCACGCTCATGAGCGACCCGGACATCATGCTGCTGGATGAACCGACGGCCGCCCTCGATGTGGAATCATCCGAAGATGTCCTCGGCTACATCCGCGAACAGACGCAATCCGGCGCCCTCGCCCTGGTCTCCTCGCACGACCTCGGTTTGCTGGAGCAATACTGCGATGAAGTCCTCTTCATCCTCAACGGGGAAGTCATTGCGCATAGCTCAATGGCGGATTTCCTGCGGCGATTCGCAGCTACCGACACACTCAGCCTCACACTGGAAGATGCTGCCTCTCCCTCGGCGTTGGCTGCACTGGCACCATACCAACCGATACGTGATCAACAGCAACCACACATCGTGCATGTCAGCCCGCCAGAAGGCACCGCCCTCAGCGATGTCATCTCCTCGCTCGATGGCGTGACACGAGTAATCGATGCCAGCCGCACACCTGCCTCACTTCGAAACGTTTACCTGAAAATGACCAAGACCCGGGAGGAATCACGATGAGCACACGTACGCCATCAACAAACCGCTGGTCCATGCAGCGATTCGTGTCGCTGACCGAAATCGAACTCATCGCGCTCTTTAGCGAAGGCCGAATCCTCGCCAGTCAGCTCCTGCTGGAGCCTACGGTGCAGCTGGTCTTGCTCGCGGCCGGCCTGCAAGGGCTGATCGGTGGAAGTGGTGACTTCTACAACGGATACAGTTACCTCGCGTTTGTGCTACCGGGGCTGATCGTGCTGCAGGCTTTACGCGGATTCAGTCGCACCATGTACCGCTCGGTGAACGACCGCCAGTGGGGCATGCTCACAATCAAGCGTCTTGCCGGAGCCGGTGGTGCCGGCTACGCACTCAGTAAAATCGTGGCGCCGGTAATCGCCTTACTCGTTCAGGGCCTGGTGCTGGTAGCACTTGCTGCCGGTATGGGTGTCCGTCTCGAGCCCGCAAACATTGTTGCAGGGCTGCTGGTGGCGGTGGTATCCGTCACATTCTGGGCTGCGCTTGCCATGGTGATCGGCGGATTCGTGCGCGATTACGTCACACGGGACATGATCGTGAGCTTCATGATGTTGCCGCTCAGTTTGGCGTCACCTGTCTTCTATCAACTCGAAACCGCACCCTCGCACCTGCAGTGGATCGCGCGCTTCAACCCGCTGGCCTGGCAGGTCGAAGCGTTACGATCGGTGATGCTCGATGGCCGGGTAACTACGTCGTTGTTCGTCATGATTTCACTGACGCTGGCGGCGATTGTTGCAGCAGTAGTGAGCGTGAGCCACGGCGATGCCCTCACCAGCGAAGGCGGTCGCTAACCGCCATCCATCCCGGCGAATTCACCGCTCATCGGGATGGGCGTGATGATATCGATCAGCACTCCGTCCGGCGCCTCCACAATGAAGTGACGCTGCCCGAACTCCTCCGAGCGGAGCGACAACCGCTCGGGGAGACCGGCGTCCAGAACAAGACGCTGGTGCTCGGCATCAACATCCTCTACCTCAAGGTTCAGCAGCAGTCCACCCACCGGCTGACGAGAGCCCTCCGGAATCGTGGGGTGATCGTGCTGCAAAATGGCAAGTTCCCACTGGTTCCGTTTGAGGCTGACATACCAGTCAGCTTCGAAAACCACCTCGAATCCGAGGTGAGTGGTGTAGAACTCGCTGGCCTTCGCCACATCGCGGCTCATCAACACAGGATAAAAACT
>CAZYDY010000193.1:0-4654 GCA_964646245.1 uncultured Sphaerobacteraceae bacterium | reverse complement strand
GTCATTGCCAGGCGAATGAGTCGGTTGTGACGGCCCTCATCAACCATGGCATACAGACGTCGGAGCAGGACAACGCACGCCACACCAAACACAAGTATCAGCGCCGCCGTAGTGACTGCGCTTCGGCTTTGGTTCAGGAGAAAGGCGATGAGGAGGACGGGGCCGAATTCCCCGATTGCCCCGATGCTAATCACATTGTTTCCAAACCCGGTGCCCAGCATTTTGCGATCGGCCAGCATGGGCATCAACGGGCCGAGGGCTGTAGTCGAGAAGGCAATTGCGAACAGGTACCAGTTGGTAATCAGGCCCATTTCCTGGAGAAGGAGCGTTATCGCCAGGGCGATGGCTAACGAACTGAGCCAGGCGTACACCGCGCTTTTGATGGGACGCCCGAGGATCCCGGACATGTCTACTTCGAAACCGGCCAGGAAAAAGAGGAAAATCACCCCGAACTCTTTGAGATGATGCAGCGAGTTCGGTTCCGAAATGAGATTCAGGAGATGTGGTCCAGCAATCGCACCGAGAATGAGCTCTATAACGACTACGGGGACTTTAGGAATTGGCAGGAAATCCACAACGATTGGAGCAAGCGCTGCCACGATCACGACCCACAGCAGGGCTGTTGTTGTATCCATTCCCAAGACAAGCGTCCTTCCAATGACTTCCGTATTCAGCAATTGTACAGAAAGACCGGTGATATCCAAGTTCTTTGGCTTGGCGGTTTGACTTTTCTTCAAATGCGCCCACATACTGTGGATGCTTCGGTCCAGTGACACTACATGTTGTGTCATTGGCGAAAGAAGGGAATCCGGTGAAATTCCGGAGCCGCCCCGCGACGGTGTGGTGGGAACAACGCTCGTATGTATGCCACTGATCAGTATTGCCACTGATTGGGAAGGAACGAGCCGAGGAACACCCGGCATTTGCCGGAGAGACCCCCAAGCCCGGAGACCTGCCGAGACACATGGTGGAACGCCATGTGAGTGAACCATCGATCCTCGAGGGCGGGGTCGTGGCTTTGTTCTACCTGATGGTTGCGTACTGCATCGTCTGGTAGTTCGCGCCACCCACTTTTCCCAAGACGCTCAGGTTCTCCTCGGTCCCTTGGTTTGAGCATATAGAAGGTTCCTTTGATTCAGCCGAAGCTGGGTCTTTTTTGTTTTCGTTGAAGGAATCTGACATGGTGGATGTACTTGGGTCGAGAGGTGTGCAATCAGTCAAGAAACGAGACGGGCGCGTAACACCCTACACACGAGACCGTATTGCCCACGCAATCGAGATGGCCTGGCGTGCGGAACTTGGTGTGCCGTTTCCGGATGCAATAGATGCGGCCGAGGTGAATCGGATTGAATCAATCGTCGATTCGGTTGAATCTGATCTGCCAGCCATTGCGGACGTAGATGGTGCGGTCGATGTTGAAACGATTCAGGACCTGGTCGAGCGCGAACTCATGCTTGCTGGCGCGCATACCGTTGCGCGTCGCTACATTCTCTATCGCGATGCGCGTGCTCGTGCCCGCCAGGGAGCCACGGTTCGACTGTTGGATCAGGATGGCACCGAGGTGCTCGTCAACCGGGTGGTCATTCGTGAATGGCTCGAGGATGCTGCCGAAACGGTAGGCCCGGAAATCGACCGCGATGACCTCGAGCGCGAGGTGATGGCAAGTATTCGCGATGGCATGCGTCTGAGCGAACTCGATAGAGCCATCGTCCTCGCGGGACGTTCCCGCATCGAGCGAAAACTTGCCTACGGTAGCTTCACTGCGCGCGCATTGCTGCGAACAATCTATTCTGATGTTGTCGGTAAGCGCGTGAGTGTACGCGATGCGGAAGATTTCTATTCTGATACCTTCATTCGCAACATCCCATTCGGGATCGATCAGGAGCTGTACTCGACAGAATTGTCAGGATTCGATCTGCCACGACTGGCAGCCGCGCTCAAACCCGAACGCGACTTGCAGTTCCGGTATTTGGGATTGCAAACTCTGTATGATCGTTACCTGATTCATCACAAACAGCAACGGATTGAGCTCCCCCAGGCGTTCTGGATGCGTGTGTCCATGGGACTTGCCTTGGCTGAAAAGCCCGAAGAGCGTGACGAGCGAGCTATTGAATTCTACGAGATGCTCAGCACATTCCGTGTTTGCAGTTCCAGCCCAACGCTGTTCAATGCTGGTACAAGACACCCGCAACTAAGTTCTTGCTTCCTCACCACCGTCGAGGATGATCTCGCGCATATCTTCAAGTCAGTTTCAGATAACGCCCTACTTAGCAAATGGAGTGGAGGACTCGGAAACGACTGGACCAACGTCCGCTCACTCGGCAGCCGCATCCACGGCACCAACGGCCAAAGTCAGGGAGTTGTCCCGTTCCTCAAAGTGGTGAACGATGCCGCTGTGGCCGTCAACCAGGGTGGTAAACGTAAGGGGGCAGTCGCCGCATATCTTGAGATCTGGCATGCGGATATTCAGGAATTCCTCGATCTACGCAAAAACTCCGGCGATGATCGGCGTCGTACGCACGATATGCACACCGCCGCCTGGATTCCGGATCTCTTTATGGAGCGCGTGCGTGAGAATGGTACCTGGACGCTCTTCAGCCCGAGTGATGTGCCAGCTCTCCACCACCTTTATGGAGATGCGTTCCGAGAGCGCTATGCGCAGTACGAGCAAGAAGCCTCTGATGGGCTTATCCCCAGCAGCCGCACCATGCCGGCAACGGAACTTTGGCGCAAGCTGCTAAGCGCTACCTTCGAAACGGGCCATCCTTGGCTCACGTTCAAGGATCCCAGCAATATCCGTAGTCCACAGGATCACGCCGGCGTGGTTCATAACTCCAACCTCTGCACCGAGATTCTTTTGAACACCAGCGCCGAGGAAGTTGCGGTCTGCAACCTGGCCAGCATCAACCTCCCGAACCATATGGTTGATGGACAGCTTGATCGCGAGAAGCTGGGAGAATCCGTCACGACGGCAATGCGCATGCTCGACAACGTCATCGACATTAACTTCTATCCGATTCCGGAAGCAGAGAATGCAAACCAGAAGCATCGTCCGGTAGGTCTCGGCCTCATGGGATTCCAGGATTGCCTCTGGCAGCTCGGTGTGAGCTACGCCAGTCCGGACGCCGCACAATTCGCCGATGAAAGCATGGAACTGATTAGCTGGCATGCCATTCTGGCCAGCGCCAACTTGGCGGCGGAACGTGGGGCTTACAGCAGCTTCCCTGGCAGCAAGTGGGATCGCGATATCCTTCCCATCGACTCCCTGGATCTCGTAGATCAGCAGAGAGAAGTACCGCTGGACGTCAGTCGGACTGCCACCTTGGATTGGCAGCCGGTCCGCAATGCGATCCAAAAACATGGCATGCGTAACAGCAACACCATGGCCATCGCACCCACAGCAACCATCGCCAACATCCAGGGTGTTACCCAAAGCATTGAGCCGCTGTACACGAACCTGTTTGTGAAGAGTAATCTGAGCGGTGAGTTCACCATCATCAATGAATACCTCATCGCTGACCTCGAGAAGGCCGCCCTCTGGGACGACGACATGCTTGCTGAACTCAAGTACTGGGATGGGTCGATAGCAGCGATAGAGCGCATTCCGGAAGAAATCCGCCGTCGTTATCCAACTGCGTTCGAGATCGAGCCCGAGTGGCTCATTGAGGCCGCCGCCCGTCGTCAGAAGTGGATTGACCAGGGACAAAGCCTCAACCTCTACATCGCGGAGCCCAGTGGCAAGCGCCTCAACGATATGTATATGCAAGCGTGGGAGAGTGGCCTGAAAACCACCTACTACTTGCGTAGTCGCGGGGCAACCCAAAACGAGAAGAGCACGATCGATATCAACAAGTTTGGCCTGCAGCCGCGTTGGATGAAGAGCCAAAGCGCCAGTGCCAATGTGGGTATCCAGCGTTCTGAACCATCGGCCTCGGTGCGTGATGAGCCGATTGAAGCCACTCCCAAACCAGATGGCGCTGAGCTGCTCCGTCGTGCAATGGAGCTGAATCGCGGATTGCCAGTTGAAGAGGAACTCGACTGCGAAGCCTGCCAGTAACATCCAACACTGTATTCCCGGATTGATTTCCGGGCAGGAGAACCATGATGCAAACCGAACCTAAAACCAGTGTCGCCCTCGGCGTTGAGGCCGCTCCACGTGAAGCTGTCTCCAGTGCCGACCAGAAGCGCCTTATTAACTGCGAGGCCGTGGATGTCAATCAGCTCATGCCGCTCAAATATCATTGGGCATGGGAGCATTATCTCAATGGCTGCGACAACCACTGGATGCCGACCGAGGTGCCCATGGGCGAGGATATCGCCCTTTGGAAGAGTGACCGGCTCAGCGAGGATGAGCGTCTCGTGATTATGCGCAACCTGGGCTTCTTCTCCACTGCGGAAAGTCTGGTGGCGAACAATATTTCCCTGGCTATCTTTCGATATGTCACTAATGCCGAGGCACGCCAGTACCTGCTCCGGCAGGCATTCGAAGAGGCGATCCACACCCACACCTTCCATTACATCGTGGAGAGCTTGGGGCTGGATGAGCGTGAAGTCTTCGGTATGTACAACGAAATCCCGAGCATCCGTGCCAAGGATGAGTTCGAGATGCAATTAACCGTGGATATTCTCGATCCGGATTTCAGTACGGAATCTG
>CAZYDY010000192.1:0-4661 GCA_964646245.1 uncultured Sphaerobacteraceae bacterium | reverse complement strand
ATCACGACGCTAAAGCGCAGGGATGAAGAAGCAACCGAAACGATCCGGGACGAGATCAACACCTCTCCGGCACCGGATGGCAACCCGGTATGGAATGCCAATGCCCCGGCAGAAGCTGCCGATTGGGCAGTAAGCATTGAGCTCAACACACTCGAACAGCAGGCGAATCAGATCTCCGCTGCTATCGACGCCAATGAGCAACTCACGGCTGAATCGAAACGGCTCGAGACCTTCCACAATCGTGTCAATCAGCTGCGAGATATCGAAACACAGTTGCTTGAACAAGGTGATCCGACTGCTCGCATCACCGACGTGCAAAATCGGCTACAGGAACTCAATGGCAGCATTGTCGCCGCCAACACGTCGGCGACGCGCCACAGGGACGACCTGAAAAAGACGGAACGCATGCTGGCAAACTTGCGCGCCCAGCACGAAGGAGAGATCTGCCCAACCTGCCAGCGCCCGTTCACATCGGAAGAAACAGCGCACGCGATATCTATCTTCGAGCGCGAGGTGGCACAGCATCAGCAGCAGCTCCAGCATATCGATGCGCAGATCAATGCGAACAAAGCCGCCATTACTACTGCTCAATCCGAGTTGCAGCATCTAAACGATGCCAACAAAAAGCTGACGGAAACCCGGGCATCCATAGAATCCGGCAAGGGCTATGTGCAGGAACAAGAGAAGAAGGTCGACGAGCTCGGCAAACATCTCAATCAGGTTCTGGAAGCACTCGGCCGCCCCACTGCACCGAGCCCCCAGGAGCGTGAGTCATCGCAACGGGAACTCCAGGCATGGCGGAAGGTTGTGGAAGCTGGCGCGAAAGTCAGCCGGGCACTTCGCCTGCGCACACAGATCGCAAGCGAGCGAGAACCAATTCAGAAGGAACTGCAGTCGCTGGCCGACATCAGTTACGACGAGGCGCGACATCGCGAAGTCACCGAGCAGCTCCAGCAAGCTCGCCAGGCGCAGGCAACCATTGAACGCATCAACGCCGAGCTGGCCAATCGGGAGCAGTTGGAGAGCAGTCGGGAGGCTGCCTCAAAGATCATGACCGAGGCGCAGCACGACGTAAAGAAATTGCAGCAGGATCGTGCGGTCCTCGCCTTCAATGTGGAAGCACATCAGCAACTACAAATCCGACTTCGTGAAGCACAGGCACAGGAGAAGATCGCGACGGAAGAGCGACATCGTGCCGATGTGGCGGTGCGTGATGCAGAGAATCGTCTTTCGGTCATCAAATCGGAACAGGAGCGCGTCGGCCAACTCGCCATTGAGGCCGAAGCGAAACAGCGTGAGGCAGACGACCTGGACCTGATGTACAAGGAGTTCACCGAGTTCGAGCGGTTCGCCGCCGCCTGGTATGCGCCACGCCTCAGCGAAATCGCGAGCGACCTGGTAGCGCAGGTAACCGACGGCAAATACGACCGGGTTGAATTCGATAACAACTTCTCCATCGAGGTGTTCGACGGGGATGACGAGAAGTTCCCGTACGAGACATTCTCCGGGGGTGAACGTGATGCTATTGCGCTCTGTGCGCGTATCGCGTTGAGTCGGGTCATTGGTGGCGCGAGCTCCAGCCCGCCAGGATTCCTGGTGCTGGACGAGGTCTTCGGGTCACTCGACCTGGAGCGTCGGCAGCGATTGCTCGAGATGCTGGCCGCCATTACCGGTGCGGACGATCACTTCCGCCAGGTGTTCATCATCAGCCACGTAGACGATGTGCGAACGTCCCCGATCCTGGACGATATCTGGCGCGTCACCGAAACGGATAACGGCACCAGCGAACTTCAGCCACTTGGCGTTGGCGTGGATATCGGCGAACTCTAGCTTTCATCCCGGGAACGCAGCAGAAGCCGGGATTGTGGCATTATCTCGCAGAGGCAACCGGGGTGGTTGCTGCATGTATGCGCGAAGTGTGAGGCACCGTGACGAGTACCAACACCGTCCCGATTGAAACAGCTACGACCCGTTCCGGGCCTCGCCAGGCATCCGGATGGGATGCGGTTAAGCAGCATGTGCCATTCGCATTTGTCATCTGGCTCGCGCACCTGATCGTGACGCAGCTGGCCGCCTATGTCAGTTACCGATACGGCGAAATGCGCTCCGTCCGCATGGTGCGGGCTGACGGCACATTTGTGCCGGACATCGGCTCTGACTCTCGCGCGTATGCGTCTTCGCTGCCACCGCTAGAAGATCTGCCCGGATGGCAGCACTGGATCGTGGAACCGTTCCGCAGTTGGGATGGTACCTGGTACAAGCTGATCGCCGAACTCGGTTATGACGATCGATTCACGGCCACTGCCGCGTTTTTCCCGCTATACCCGTGGCTCATGGATTGGGGCAATACGATCACCGGATTGCCAGTAGAAACAGTCGGATGGTTCATTTCACGGGCAACGTTCCTCGGGGCGCTAATCATGGTGAGCGCCCTGGTCGCCCATGATTTCAATATCAACGTTGCGCGCTGGACAATCGTCGCACTCGCAGTCTTCCCCACCTCGTTCTTTTTCGGCGCGATCTATACAGAATCGCTCTTCCTCTTCCTTGCCGTTACTACTCTCTGGGCTGCGCGCAAGAACGACTGGCTGCTGGCGGTCATCGTCTGCTTCCTGGCAGTCCTGACCCGATCAGCGGGGATCATGCTCGGCATCCCGATGGCGATCCTGTTCATCCAGCAACACGGCAAAGATCTGAAAGCATGGTTCCCCAAACTGCTTCTCGGAATTGTTCCCCCAATGGGATTGGTCGTATTCGGCCTACATCTGCGGGCAAACGGGTTCGGTTTCTTCGATTGGCAAAGTCAGCAGTGGCAGTGGAACCGGTTCTCATCCAATCCGATCGAGACGATGGCCTGCACCTTCACCGGGTGTGAGGCACGTGTCCGCAGCTTCGGTAACGATTTCGAGAACTTCAGTGTGCTGCCAGTCGACTTTGGCTGGATCCCCCAGCTCCTCACGAACTTCTATGACTGGAGCTTTATCACCAGCTCAGAGTTCCGTACGCGTGTTGCCGATAGCCAGGTAACTGATGTGCTCGTTACGATTCTGGCCATCGCGCTGATCATCGTGGGGCTGAAGAAGCTGCCGCTTTACTACTCCGCCTGGACGATTGTGCCGTTCATCGTGCCATTGTTCGCTCCGAGCTCCGTCTTTCCGCTCATGAGCATGCCGCGATTCGTGTTGCCGATGGTGCCACTATTTGTCATGGCCGTGCTGTTAATCTACCCGCGGAAAAGGCTCGCGTTCACACTCGCAGGTATCTCCACCGTACTGCTGGTTCTGTACACCTCTCAATTCTCACTCTGGTATTGGGTTTCCTGACCCCTTCCTCTTCTCTGCATTTGCTCATACAATGCCGGGAGCAATCAGCAAATCATGCATGTCACTACAGGAGAGCAATACCGTTGAACGCCGAGAAAATTGCGACCGAGAAACAGACAATGACGGGCGGCCAGGCCCTGGTGAAGGGCCTGCTGGCTAACGGCATCCACACCATATTCGCACTGCCAGGTGTGCAGCTGGATGGTGCCTTTGATGCACTCTATGATGCCCAAAAAGCCGGGGACATTCGCATCATCCACACCCGCCACGAGCAAGGCGCAGCCTACATGGCGGACGGGTTTGCCCGTGTCACCGGCGAATCCGGTGTATGTATGGTGGTGCCGGGCCCAGGGCTCCTGAATGCATCTGCAGCACTCTCCACCGCCTACGCCTGCAATATCCCGGTGCTGTGTGTAACCGGCCAGATTCAGAGTGACCGCATTGAGAAGGGCTTTGGTGCCCTCCATGAAATCCCGAACCAGCTCGAAATGATTCGAAGTGTCACCAAGCATTCCGAACGCGCCACCACTCCGGAACAGATCCCGGGAGTGCTCAACCGCGCGTTCGAAGAAATGTGGAGTGGTCGAATCCGCCCGGTGGAAATCGAGATTCCTCCGGACACATTGTTCGCCGAAGGCGAAATCGAGATTCCTGGTGCCGCAAACCAGCGCAACCGTGGCGCTGTCGATCCGGATTCGATCCAGGCGGCGGCCAAACTGCTCGGCAATGCCGAGCGACCAGTCATCTTCGCCGGTGGTGGAATCCATGTTTCCGAGGCATGGGACGAACTTCGGGAGGTCGCCGAGTTGCTGCAGGCCCCGGTAATTGCCACGCAGAACGGCAAGGGCGCGCTGACCGACCATCATTACCTGAGCCAGAGCCAATTCGCCGGCAAGGCATTGTTGGCGGAAGCAGATGTTGTCTTCGCAGTCGGTACCCGATTCGCGGAAGCAACCTCATTCTCATGGGGAATCAAACCAGGCACTCCGTTTGTGCAGCTGGATGTCGATGCCGATATGGTTGGCAAGGCCTTCCCGGCGACTGCCGGAATTGTGGCCGACGCCAAGGTTGGTCTCGCTGAACTGGCGAATGCGATCCCGTCGCACAACCGTTCGCGTGCAAATCGCGAAGAAGAGATGCTGACACGTAGGGAAGAGGCAAACGCTGCGGCACTAACCGTCATGCCACAGGCGGCCTATGCTGGAGCGATTCGAAACGCGCTTCCGGAGGATGGCATCTTCGTCGGTGAAATGACCCAGATTGCGTACTACAGCAACATGGCTTTCCCGGTGTACCAGCCACGCACCTACTTCACTCCCGGTTACCAGGGCACCCTCG
>CAZYDY010000191.1:0-4663 GCA_964646245.1 uncultured Sphaerobacteraceae bacterium | reverse complement strand
CCGCAATCCTAGACTAGAGGCAGTAATCGCGGCAGTGCAGCCGCGTTCCTCAGCCTATTATGGAGCCACCGTGCCTCAACAAAATCAATCCTCACTCCGTATCGGAACGCGCGGCAGCGCGCTTGCCCTCTGGCAGGCAGAAACCGTTCAACAGCTGCTCAAAGACAAACATCCGGATCAAAAATCTGATTTGGTGATCATCAAGCCGGAAGGCGATATTGATAAACACAGCTCACTCCGCCAGATCGGCGGGCGAGGGGTATTTACATCGGCCCTCCAACTGCGAATGCTTGCGGACGAAATCGATATTGCTGTGCATTCCTGCAAGGATTTGCCCAGCCTCGCACCGTATGGAATCGCCATCGCTGCGTTCCCACAACGTGAGGATTCGCGCGATGCGTTGATATCCCGCCACGGTGTTGGCCTGGAAGAACTCCCCGCCAACCCGGTCATCGGTACATCAAGCCGACGTCGCTCTGCCCAAATCCTCCAGGTTCGTCCGGATGCCGATATCCGTGAACTGCGCGGAAATATCGATACGCGTCTTCGCAAGGGTGAAAGCGAAGATTTCGACGCCGTCATCCTCGCCGCTGCCGGACTGAAGCGGATGGGTTGGGACGATCGCATCACGGCCATTCTTCCGGTCGACGTCAGCTGTCCGGCGCCAGGGCAGGGCGCCCTCGCTATCGAATCCCGCATTGATCCCGATCCCGCCTGGGATGTGATTTCGTCATTAGATGACGAAGACATCCGCACAGCCGTGATGGTGGAACGCGCGTTCCTGCGCGGAGTTGGTGGCGGATGCTCCACACCAATTGGGGCGCACGCCGTAATCGAACGCATGCACGGCCTCGCAACCGTGCGATTCTGGGGAATGCTCGGTTCAGACGATAGTTCTCGCCTGGAGCGCATGTATGCCGAGTGGCCGGTAGACAAGGCATTCGACCACGCCTTTGAAGCGGCCGACAAAATGATGAGGATCGTCGCGCCAAAGTGGACCGGAATCGATATCGCCAACCCACTGAAGGATCGAACAATCCTCGTAACAGGATCAGCAACTCATATCGCATCGACCTCAATGGCGCTGCGAGAACACGGTGCAGATGCCAGCGTATTGCAGACCGTGAAAATACAGACAACATCGGTGGCTCTTCCACAGAAGATGGATTGGCTGGTGCTCACAAGCAAACATGCCGTCCCCGCGATTGATTGGACCGCGGTAAAATCGCCCGTCGCTGCTGTGGGCGAGGGTACCGCCGACGCCATCCGCGCTGTCGGTGTAGAACCGACACTTGTTGCAAAAGGCCCCGGGGCGAAGCAGCTCGCTGCCGAACTGACCGAGCAAGGCATTGAAGGCAAGGACGTTGTTTGTGTCCTCAGCGATATCGCTCGCTCGGAACTTACAGACGAACTTGCGCCAACCGGTGCCAATATCTCCGTCCTCACTGGCTACACGAACACGCCCGTCACAGAGATCGAACCCGGACTTCGGGATCGCATCGGCGGCGGTGAGATGGAAGCAGTCACCTTTGCCTCTCCCAGCTCGGTAGCGGCATTCGTCGAAATGATCGGTATCGATCTCCCCGCCTTGAGCGGAGCAGCCATGATCGCAATCGGACCCACCACCGCCGAGGCAATGCGTGAGAACGGTCTCCCGGTCCATGCTGAGGCGGAGAAGTCGACCGTTGCCGGATTTGTGGAGACAATTGAGCGCTACTTCGGTGGCAATCCTGCTGGAGAAACCTCGTCATGACATCATTCATTCGCACCCGACGATTACGACAATCTGCAGCCACTCGCGCATTTGCACGAGAGAACGATGTACGGGCCAGCGACCTGATCTACCCACTCTTCATCATAGAAGGCGAGGGGATCCGCAAGGAGATCAGCTCCATGCCGGGTCAGTTCCAGCTTTCGCTGGACAACCTCAACGCGGAGATCGATGAGCTGGTCTCGCTCGGAATTCCGGGCGTGCTGCTCTTCGGCATCCCGAAAGTGAAGGATGGAGAAGCCAGCGGCGCGTTCGCTGACGATGGCATCGTCCAGCAGGCCACCCGCCAGATCAAGGCGCACGCTCCAGACATGCTGGTCGTCACAGATGTTTGCGCATGTGAATACACGGATCACGGTCACTGCGGCATCATCATTGATGGTGAGGTTGATAACGACCTCACACTGCCACTGCTGGCCAAAACGGCAGTGAGCCACGCCAGGGCAGGCGCAGATATCGTTGCACCAAGTGACATGATGGACGGCCGGGTAGCCATTATTCGCGAAGCCCTGGATGATGCCGGATATGTGCAAACCCCGGTCATGAGCTACGCCGCCAAATACGCGAGTGGCTACTATGGCCCCTTCCGCGAAGCAGCCGAGAGCACACCCACATTCGGTGATCGCCGCACCCACCAGATGGATTCCGCCAACGCTCGAGAGGCGCTGCGAGAAATCGATATCGATCTCCAGGAGGGCGCGGATGCCATCATTGTGAAGCCTGCCCTGGCGTATATGGACATCATTCGTCAGGCGAAGGATCGCACCCAGGTGCCGATCGTTGCCTATAACGTCTCCGGCGAGTTCTCCATGATCAAGGCGGCCGCCGAACGAGGCTGGATCGATGAACCCCGCGTTGTCCTGGAGACCATGCTCGGATTCAAACGCGCTGGTGCAGATCGCATCATTACCTACCATGCCAAGGACGTTGCTCGTTGGCTCAATGAGGAGTAGCAGTACATGTCTGTAAGTGAAATGACCGGTCGGCAGCGATTTCTGGCTGCCGCCAATCTTCAACCTGTCGATACCACGCCCGTGTGGTTCATGCGTCAGGCGGGCCGTTGCTTGCCGGAATATCGCGAACTCCGCAAGAAGCATTCGTTTATCGAACTTGCACACACGCCTGAACTGGCCGTGCAGGCGACGCTGATGCCAGTTGATCGCTTCAACGTCGATGGAGCCGTGCTCTTTGCGGACATCATGCTGCCCCTGGAAACCATGGGAGTCGACTTCGAGATCAAGCCAGGTGTCGGTCCGGTAATCGCCAATCCGGTACGAACCATGGAGGATATTGAGAAGCTCCGTGTGGCTGGTCCGGAAGAAGGCACGCCCTATGTACTGGAAGCGCTGAGCATGCTGCGCTCGGAACTCGGCGATCGCGCTGCAGTCCTTGGCTTTGCCGGCGCTCCGTGGACCATGGCCTGCTACCTCGTGGATGGCAAACCGACCAAGGAATACCCGAAAACCAAGGCGATGATGTACGGCGAACCCGAACTCTGGGCCGCATTGATGGACAAAATCACCAAGGTCACCGAACTGTACCTGCAAGGGCAAATCCAGGCCGGTGCCGATGTCGTGCAGCTCTTCGATAGCTGGCTCGGTCTCGTAGATGAGCAGAGCTACCGAAAGAACGTCATGCCATACACCGCGCGCATCTTCGATGCTGTCCGGGGCAAGGCTCCTTCCATTCACTTCAGCACCGGCACAGGACACCTGCTCGGCGCAATCCGCGACGCAAATCCGGATATGGTGAGTGTGGACTGGCGCATTCGTCTGGAAGACGCGTGGAAGACGATCGGTGCCGATAAGGGCATTCAGGGTAATCTCGATCCTTCCAGGATGTTTGCCCCCTGGGATCAGGTTGAAGCGGGTGCGAAGGATATCCTGCAGCAGGCCGGTGGCCGCAATGGTCACATCTTCAACCTCGGTCACGGCATCCATCCGGATACCGATGCAAACCAGTTGCAACGCCTCGCACAGTTTGTTCATGATTTCGGCCGGTAAATCACCGTATCGGGCGCTCTCGCATCGCCTATAATCCCGGCAGAGTGGGTGGAATTCCGCACAGTAGCCAGGAAGGCCCAGACCGTGGCAAGTTCCGATCGCCCCACAGTACTGGTAGTGGACGACGAAGCGAATATCCGGGAAGCCATAGCGTTCACGCTTCGGCGAGAAGGGTTTAACGTTCTCGAGGCCGAGACTGGCCTCGAGGGCGTGGAACTGGCAGCGCGTAACCCGGATGCGATCGTGCTGGACATCATGCTTCCAGGGATCGATGGACTGGAAGTCCTCCGCCGGGTACGTGCGAAATCCAACGTTCCGGTCCTGATGCTCTCCGCCAAGGGCGACGAGATCGATCGGGTGATCGGCCTGGAAATCGGCGCCGACGACTACATCACCAAACCCTTCGCCATGCGGGAACTCGTAGCGCGAATCCGCGCTATTGTCCGTCGGGTTGGCATGATCAATGAACCTGCCCCCGCGCCGTCACCCGCCACAACGGTGACGGGCAACGGCTCCGAGATCCATGCGGGCCAACTGGTAATCGATACCGCCTCCCGCATCGTGACGAATAATGGTGAGCAGGTCGAACTTAATCCAAAGGAGTTCGACCTGCTCGCATACTTTGCCCGCCACCCCGGCGTGGTGATGAGTCGCGATGCGCTCCTCCGCGAGGTGTGGGGCTATGAATTCCGCGTGGATACACGCACGGTGGACGTTCATGTCCGCTGGCTTCGCCTCAAGCTGGAAGCAAATCCGGCTGCGCCTCGCATGCTGGTTACCGTCCGGGGGTCCGGCTATCGGTTTGTGCCCGACACCTCCGGTTCCTGACGATGAAGCGATTCCTCGACCGCGCACCCTCGCGATCATTGCGCGTACGTGTGGCAACCCC
>CAZYDY010000190.1:0-4674 GCA_964646245.1 uncultured Sphaerobacteraceae bacterium | reverse complement strand
GCGGGCCAGTGGCTGGGGACATGTATTCGGCGACTATGGCAGTGGATACGATGTTGCTCGCAAAGGGCTCTATCAGTACTCGGCATCCATTGATGGATATGGCCCACCCACTTCATTGGTCAAGCGGTTTACCGAACATTTCGCTCTTTCAGACCCCTACTCCATCATCAATCGCATATACGACCCCAAAACGACCAAAGGGGATATTGCGAAGCTGAGTCGAATCGTGGTCCGCGAAGCCGAATCTGGCGACATAGTCTCTCGAGGAATTCTGCGCGACGTGGCGGTGGATTTGGCAACATACGCTGACGCAGTCGCTCGTCGACTCGATCTCGGACCAGAGCTTGATCTGGCGCTGGTTGGAGGCATGCTGACGCACGTCAAGTCCTTTCGAACCCAGGTCCTCAAAAACCTCTCAGCGCATTGGGACATCGGGCAGGTATCACACGTCGACGATCCGGCACTGACTGGCGCCCGATACATCGCTTCTGCCTGGAAGGAGAATCACTCATGACCGCATTTGCACTACGCGGGAAAGCTGTTGTCGGCACCCATACGGCGGACTCCACGATCATCGTAGAAGATGGGGTTATTCAGTCCATCGCCCGGGAACTGCTGCCAGATGGCAATCTGCCTGGAAACGTTATTGATGCAGACCTCATTGCCCCGGGACTCATCGACCTGCAGGTCAATGGCGGATTCGGAGTGGAAGTCACTCCCAACCCGGAGGATATCAATCACATCTCACGAGAGTCCCTTAAGACGGGTGTAACGTCCTGGCTTCCCACTGTCGTGACATCTGCAAAGGAATCATATCCGCCAATATTTGAAGCCTGGAGCAAGCACGACTCGTCTACAGGAGCGACCCCATTGGGCTACCACCTGGAGGGACCCTTCATCACGTTGGAGAAAAAGGGCGCTCACAATCCTGATTTCATTCAGGCAGCGAGTGAAGAGCTGTTCCAAAGCTGGCTGGAGCAGGATTCCATCAAACTGGTGACACTCTCGCCAGAGCGCGAACATGGTGCGCGTCGGATTCGGGAAATGGTGGAACGTGGCATCCTCGTCAGCCTGGGACATACCAATGCAACCTACGAGGAGTTCGTGGCCGGAATCGATGCAGGGGCGCGGAAGGCGACACATCTCTTCAACGCCATGTCCAGCATTCATCACCGCGCTCCAGGGGCGATGGTCGCCACACTCGTCGACGATCGCGTCACAGCAGGGTTGATTCCGGATGGGGTGCACAGCCATCCGGCAACAGTGCGGTTGGCTATCAAGACAAAGGGAGTTGATTCCATTGTCATCGTTTCAGACATGATGGCTGCCTGCGGTCTTGGTCCCGGCACCTATCCGCTCGGAACCATGACCGTCACGGTAGATGAAGAGAGTGCACGCCTTGAGGACGGCACGCTTGCCGGCAGTATCCTTACCATGGACCAGGCGCTGCGAAACCTCGTGGACTGGAGCGAATGCACACCGGCTGAGGCTATTCATATGATGACGTCGGTACCCGCTCGCCTGCTGGAGGACCAGACACGCGGGCGACTTGTAGTCGGTGCGCAAGCAGACATCTCTCTGTGGAGCCACGATTTGCAGCCGACACATACGATGGTTGCCGGTGAAATCCGTTGGAGTGCCCGGTAGCGATGGTAGAATCCTCGCAGTGATGAGACCCGGAACCCGCGTGCGTTTCGGGCAGCTACTATGTCAATGGAGAAAATATGAGCCTAACGCTTGAGGAAATTCGGCACGTGGCCGCGCTCGCCCGCCTGGGCATGAGCGATGACGAACTGGCCACCATGCAGGAATCACTTTCATCCATCCTGGATCATATCGAAGTGATTAACGAACTCGATACCGACGCCATCGACCCAACCGCACAGGTTGTGGCAATGAGCAACGTGTGGCGAGAGGATGAACCAGAAGAGAGCTTCTCCCAGGAGACCGCCCTCAAGAACGCCGCAGATTCCCGAAATGGCTTCTTCGCTGTATCCGCCGTTATGGGTGGCGACGAAGGAGCATCGGCATGAGCCTTCCGAACGACCTCACCCTCATGACCGCGAGCGAGGCTCGCGCCGCTATGGACAACCGGGAAATATCCTCTGTTGAACTAACACAGGCGTACCTCCACCGCATCGACGAAGTTGAGCCAAAACTGCATAGCTACCTGCACGTGATGACAGACGTCGCAATCAGCCAGGCCAACGCCGCAGATGTTCGTATTGAGAACGGCGAAGCCGAGGAGATGACGGGCATACCGGTGGCGCTGAAGGATATCTTCGCCACTACCGACGCACCAACGACAGCTGCCAGCAAAATGCTGGAGGGCTATATCAGCCCCTACGACGCGACCGTTGTTGCCCGTCTGCGCAAGCAGGGCGCCGTCTTCCTTGGGAAAACCAACACCGATGAGTTCGCGATGGGCTCATCGACGGAGACGTCGGCATTCGGCCCCACCAAGAATCCATGGGACACCTCGCGAGTCCCGGGAGGCTCCAGTGGTGGATCGGCTGCGGCCGTCGCCGCTCGTGAAGCAGCGATTTCACTTGGTACTGACACTGGTGGCTCGGTGCGACAGCCGGCAGGTTTCTGCGGCACAGTCGGCCTGAAACCAACATATGGTCGCATCAGTCGCTTCGGGATTCTGCCGTTCGCCAGCTCACTTGATCAGGTCGGGCCATTTTCACGCACCGTGAAAGATGCGGCGTTGATGCTGCAGGCTATCTCTGGACAGGATCCACGCGATAGTACATCAGCACCTGTTGACGTTCCGAACTTCGCCGGCTCGATGCGGGAAGATTTGAAGGGCGTCAAGATCGGTGTGGCGAAGGAATACCTTATCGAAGGTATGGAAGCCGGGGTTGAGTCCACCGTTCAAGAGGCCATGAAGCAGTTGGAGGCACTTGGAGCGGAGCTCGTCGAGATTTCCCTGCCCCACACCAAATATGGCCTCGCCTCGTACTACCTCACCGCACCGGCAGAAGCGAGCGCAAACCTTGCTCGATATGATGGCATCCGGTTTGGCAATCGCATCGATGGCGAAGATCTCAACGATACCTACATGCGCACCCGTGGCGAAGGCTTCGGGGAAGAAGTCAAGCGGCGCATTATGCTCGGCACCTATGCCCTGAGCTCCGGTTATTACGATGACTACTACGTGAAAGCCCAGAAGGTTCGAACCCTGCTTAAGCAGGATTTCGACAACGCGTTCGCGCAGGTAGATGCGATCGTCACACCGACTTCCCCGACAGTCGCCTTTGAAATCGGCAGCCGTACCGACGATCCGTACGCAATGTATCTCGCCGATGTGTTTACCATTCCTGCCAACATGGCCGGAATACCGGGCATTTCGGTACCGTGCGGCTTCAGCGAAGGTCTGCCGGTAGGGCTGCAGTTGTTGGGCAAATCATTCGACGAGCAGAACCTGATCGGAATTGCACACGCATACGAGCAGTCGGCGAACATCTACCAGAGACTCGCCAAAGTGTAAAAAGCTCCAGGAGCGGAACACAAAAAACCGGAGGTGACCATTGTCACCTCCGGTTTCTGCTTTTCCTGATGGCTCTACTTCTTAAACGCAGCGTTCAGGGAATCTTTGATGGAAGGACGGGCAAACTCAAAACCAGAGCCGTGGAGAACTTTTGGCTTCACGTTTTGATCTGGAAGCAAGAGCTCTTGCGCGAGTTGTCCGCCCGCCACGCGAGCGATCGCACCGGGTACAGGGATAACCGTTGGCCGGTTGAGCGCATTCCCCATAGCTTTAGTGAATTCCGCATTGGTAGTGGATTCAGGCGCAACTGCGTTAACAGGCCCGGTGAGCTGCTCGTTTTCGATGAGATAGTGGAAAATACTGATCAGGTCTTCCAGGTCGATCCAGGCCATATGCTGATCGCCTCCGATCCTCCCGCCCAGGGCGAACTTGAACGGCAGGCTTATGAGCGGCAGCATCCCACCGGACCCACTCAAGACGACTCCAAGTCGAGGATGTACGACACGCACACCTGCTTCGCGCGCCGGGTCGGCTTCCTTCTCCCACTGCCTGCACACTTCGGAGAGAAACATCTCGCCAGAGGAGCTCGACTCATCGAGAACTTCACCGGGCCTGTCACCGTAGTACCCGACAGCAGATCCGCTGATGAACACGTCCGGCTTACTGGTCGATTGTGCTATAGCTTTGGCGAGCGTGGACGTCGCATCAACGCGACTTCGCAAAAGCCCCTGTTTGCGCTTCTCGGTCCACCACCCACCAGCGATGGATGAACCTGCGAGGTTGATCACGATGTCCGCGCTGTCCACGTGCTGCTGATCGATCTCGCCACTCGACGGATTCCACTGGGCTTCACGATCATTTTTCGGAGACGACCTCGTGAGCTGCGTCACGGAGTAGCCGTGGGACTCCAGGGATTCGGTCAACGCCGTGCCGATAAACCCTGTGCCGCCAGACATGAGAACGTGTTGGTTGCGACTTGTCATGTGATTCCCCTTGATTGCCTGGGTGAAACCAGGCTCTTTCCAGACCGAGAATGCATAAAACGTACCAACCATTACCATTTTCTTGACATTGATTGTGGCAGCACCTAATATTTGCCCGGGCCTCTAGCTCAATGGCAGAGCATCGGACTCTTAATCCGCAGGTTCCGGGTTCGAGTCCCGGGGGGCCCACCACCATAA
>CAZYDY010000189.1:0-4678 GCA_964646245.1 uncultured Sphaerobacteraceae bacterium | reverse complement strand
CCGGGCGTGAAGTTCAACGATGCCGACCTGATCGGCAACCCGATTCGCCTGAGCATCAGCCGCAAGACGCTGGATGCCGGTGAGATTGAACTCCGCCTGCGATCCGCCGAAGAGAGCAGCATGATTCCACAGGATGGGATTGTGGAGCACATTCGGGAGTTGGTCGATGGCATGTTAGCGGAGTACGAGCCGAAGTCGTAGACCAATCTGGCCTCGGGGGCTGGTGCTGTTTGGCACCAGCCCCTTTCTGTTCTTTGCGGATTATTGAACAAGACATAGACAACCCTGCCGGAAATACCTTGTGTTGCCGACAGGGTGTTGGTATCCTTGCGCTCGTATTGTTGTACGAGTTTCCGTACCTCTGGAGATTGTCATTATGTTCCTGGCTTTACGCGAGCTTGCATTCCAGCGAGGTCGCTTTGTAATTATGGGCTCTGTAATCGCCCTCATTGCCATTTTGATGGTTTTGCTCAGTGGCCTTGCGGTTGGGCTCACCCGGGATGGTGTATCCGGATTGCAGAAGATTGATGTCACGTCATTTGCGTTTCAGAAAGACGTATCTGAGGGTTCTGCGTTCTCGCGAAGTATTGTTGATATCGGTGCCGTCGAAACCTGGGAAGAGCAGCCCGGTGTGGAGCACGCCGCCCCGTTTGGGAATGTGCTGGTGAATGCCCAAACTGATCAGGGAGTGGAAATAGACCTGGCGCTTTTCGGGGTGGAGCAGGGATCGTTCATTGATCCTGACGTAGCCGAAGGTGCACCACTATCCGGCGATGGTCAGGTCGTCATCAGTGAAACCGCTGCCGAGGAAGGCATTGATATCGGTGATGTTGTGGTTCTTCAGCCTACAGGCTATGAACTTGAGGTCGTCGGTATTCTGGGGGGCCAGCACACATTCGGGCATGTTGATATTGGGTATCTATCCCTCAGCACATGGCAGGAGATAAAGGCGGGAGTTCGACCCGGAGACACTGTTCCTGACCGTGTCTATGATGAGATCACCGCGGTGGCGGTGAAGGCTGAAAGCGGATCTGACCTCGACCTGAACGCTGGTGATACTGCAGCAGGTACGACATCAATCACTCGTACAGATTCTTATAACGCGTCGCCCGGGTATTCAGCCGAAACCTCCACATTGCAACTGATTCAGGCATTCCTTTATGGGATTTCAGCCCTCGTTGTTGGTGCATTCTTTACCGTGTTGACGATTCAGAGACGTCCCGAGATCGCTGTGATGCGGGCAATGGGAGCCGGAACCGGGTACCTGCTGCGGGATAGCCTGATGCAGTCGTTTGTTCTGCTGGTGGTGTCTGCTTCAATCGGAATTGCCATCGGCCTGGCCGCTGGAGCGGCAATCGCCTCAACCCCGATGCCGTTTGCGCTGGAGTTTGGGCCCATCATCGGTGCCACTGTACTTCTGCTTGTTCTTGGACTGATTGGCGCTGGCGTGGCCATTGTTCGCATTACCCGAGTCGATCCCCTTACTGCGCTGGGAGGTAGCCGATGAACCCCGTTCTTTCCCTCACCAATGTCACACTTCTCCATGGTGACGGTGACGAAACCGTACGCGCACTGGATGATGTTTCGCTTGATGTATTTGCGGGTGAGCTTGTTGCGATTGTGGGTCCATCTGGCGCGGGTAAATCGAGTTTGCTGGCTGTGAGTGGGGCGCTGACGAAGCCGACATCTGGAGCGGTGCGGATCGGTGACCACGACCTGGGAGAAGCGTCATTGAGTGACCTCACTCGAATACGGCGCGAGTCTATTGGGTTTGTGTTCCAGAGTGGTAACCTCATTCCTTCCCTGAGGGCAGTTGATCAACTGCGCCTGCCAACGACATTCGGCAAAGTTGAGAACCCACGTAACCCTCTGGAACTCCTGAAGGACGTGGGAATTGATCACAAGGCTCGACGTCGGCCGCATGAGCTTTCTGGTGGTGAGCGGCAACGCGTTGGCATAGCCCGGGCGTTGATGACGAAGCCCCAGCTTCTACTCGTCGACGAACCGACCGCTGCGCTGGATCGTCAACGGTCGCAGGATGTGGTGGCTATTCTGGCTCGTGAGACCCACCAGCACGGAGTTGCGACGGTGATGGTGACGCATGATCATCATGTGTTGCATCATTGCGACAGAGTTCTCGAGATGATTGATGGCAAGCTTGCACCGTATGGTGGTGATGCCGCGGTCTGACCATGCAAAGGGGTACGTCATGCCTCGCATCAATGCACCTACCGTCGCGGATCACCGGGCGCAACGCATTCGCGCAATTCTGGATGCGGCCCGGAGATTGATGGAGGAGACCGGTGAGCCACCTTCCATGGGGGAGATTGGTAGCCGTGCTGGCCTGGCGAGAAGTAGTGTTTATCAGTATTTCTCCTCGGTGGAGGAGTTGCTGACTGCGGTTGCGGCAGAGGTTTTTCCGGACTGGATTGAGCGAGTTCTCGAGCGCGTGGCCGAGGCTCCCACTTCCGGGGCTAAGGTGTGGGCGTACATTGAGGAGAACATCGCCATCTTTGCCAGTCCAGAATTGGCAGTGGCACAAGTGCTGGCCAGGGTGATTTCGCCCCAGGAGTTCCAGGCGCCGATGAAGGAGTTCCACGTTCGGCTTCAGGTGCCTCTGAAAGAAGCCTTGGCAGACCTTGGTGAGCCTGATCCAGAGGCGATGGCGCAGCTGATTGATGCCCTCATCATGAAGGCCACCAGCGACCGTAGCGATGAAGACCCGCACGAAACGAACGCGGGGGACAGTTCACTTGCACTCCTCCGTCGGTTGCTCGGTCCGTATCTCGGCCTGGGGCCTGAGACTTAATTCGCCAGGAACCACAAAGCCCCGGTCCCACTCACGGGACCGGGGCTTTCGTGCTTCTGCAGCCTCGCGGCTTTACGCGTCGGCAAGGTTCCAGTTGGCGACGTTCCAGTAGGTCAGTTCGAAGCCTGGGCCGATGGCGATGTTCTCTGCCACCAGTTTGCGGCTGATTCCGTAGGTGTCTCCGGAGCGGATGACCATCGGGATGACAGCTACGTCTTCGATCAGGATATCGTTGAGCTCGATGAGAAGGTTGAATGCCTCCTCCAGGCTACGCATATCGTTGAACGTGGCGAACTTCTCGTCATATTCCGGATTGATGTAGCGAGAAATGTTCCCGCCCGTCCAGTTATTGGACGCCTGCGAAATATTGTCGAGGTTGTCGCCAGAGGTCCAGCCTTCCATGTAGGTAATCGGCAGGATTGATGTGGCGTTGGTCGCCCACATACCGAGGTCCCAGTAGTGGTGGGTCAGGTTTTGGTCGTTACCGGCACCGGCGTCAAAGAAGATTCCGGCATCGATTTGCTCGAGCTGAACCTCAATACCCGCTTCCTTGCATGCCTGCTGAATAACGGCCTGGCACTTCTGGCGTACCGCATTGACTGTGGTGCTGAGGACCACACGACAGCGGACGCCATCCTTCGCCCGGTATTCGCCGTCCAGCACCCAGCCGGCATCTTCCAGGATCTGGGCCGCCTTGGCGGTATCGAACTCCCAGGATGTGTTGGTGGATGAGAAGCTTTCCAGTCCATCAAGGATATTGGCGGTTGCGGGCTGATCAAGGCCATAGAATTCCTCGGCAATCAGCTGTCGTGGTACGCAGAGGTTCATCGCTTGTCGTACAGCGAGGTCTCCCATTACCGGATTTGGTGTGTTCATCTCGGCGCGCTGGCCATCCACCTCGGTGTGTGGGTCAGCAAACTGAATCGTCATGCGCTCGACGTTGGTTCCAGGATCGGCCACCAGGAAGCCGGCGCTTTCCTCGTTTACCAGTTCGTCGACCAGCGCGGGTTCGATCTGGATATTCCAGCCAAAGTCGTAATCGCCAGTTTGCAGGACTGCGCGAGCGGCCGCAGCCGGATCTCCACCACCCTTGATGAGGATGCGGGAGAAGGCGGGCTTGTTTTCTTCCCGATAGTTTTCATTGGCCACGAAGGTGACCTGGTCGTTGACATCGAACTGCTCGACCACGAACGGCCCCGTACCGAGCGGGTTCATCATGAACTCGTCGTTCTTTTCGATATTGGTGGGGTCGTTATCCCAGTAGTGAGCAGGAATGATGTGACCACGGTGGCCGGTGAATGGATCGAACCAGGCCGGGGAGGGGCTGCTGTATGTCACCCGGGCGGTGAGGTCGTCTACCACTTCGATATCGGCAATCGGCATCCACGTATCGTAGGTGTTCGCGCCGTTATCGATATTGGTGGCCCACTCCCAGGTGAACCGGACATCGTTGGCGGTGAAGGGCGTGCCATCACTCCAGACGACACCTTCTTTGAGCTTGAATGTTGCCGCGCTGAAATCTTCTTCCAGTGTGCCGCTCTCTACACTCGGCACTTCGGTTACGAGATTGGGGATGATGGAGCCATCTTCCATATTGCGGAGGAGGGGCTCGTTCACCATATCGGCGGCCACAACATCCTTGTAGCCACCAGATTTGTGGCGGAAGAGGGCGGTAATGGCCTGCCACTGGATGATCTTCAGCTCGCCATCCTGGCCGCGGGTTTTGCCTTCCATGCCAACTGTTGGGCGCGTATCACCAACGGCGGCATCGGGTGATCCTTCCGGAGTTCCCTGCAGGCGTGGATACATGGCGAACCCGTTACGGGAAACGCCGGAAGCGCCAACATTGTTGGCAATGAACAATGCTGA
>CAZYDY010000188.1:0-4695 GCA_964646245.1 uncultured Sphaerobacteraceae bacterium | reverse complement strand
ATCGCCATTTACCAGCGCGGCGACCCGAGCGGGATCCACGCCCCAAGTGTTCTCCAAAACATCAGCGATTTCGCCAGCAGCGATGATTTCGGTTCCAACATCCTCATGCGATCGCACCGGATCGCCCAGTTCCTCAATGGCATGACTAAATGGATAGTGCCCGATGTCGTGCAATAACGCGGCGGCGATAACCACCTGTGCATCGGCATCAGTAATGAACGCGCCTTCGGGAAGTGTGCGCAGATGTTGCACTGCTCGCTCGGTGAGGTGCATGACACCCAGCGAATGTTCGTACCGTGTGTGCTTGGCTCCTGGCCAGACCCGGCTGGCAAAACCAAGCTGCTGAATGCCATCCAGTCGGAGGAACGCAGGCTGCTGCATCACCGCCACTGCTGCGGCGGAGAGTGGCATGAGATCGTAGAGGGAGTCGCGAATCTGGGTGGGTGAGTGTGATGGAAGAGTCATCGATATACGGGCTCCAGAAAGTTGAAATAGCCATCGCGATTGTGGGATTCGCGGTATTCTTGCAGCATATGGTGCGTTAACACCATCGGAACACTGTACACCTATCGGAGCATCGGCATATGCCGTACGATCCCTCCAATCCATTAGCGGCCCGTGCGGCTGAGATATTGCGTGCCAATGATACCGGCACCAGTATTAAGGCTGCACCATCACTTTACCCACATCAATGGAGTTGGGATGCTGCGCTGATTTCTGTTGGATTGGCGCACATCGATCTCGAGCGCGCAGTTGCCGAGATGCGCCATCTCTTCCAGGGACAGTGGCGTAACGGCATGATTCCGCATATTCAGTACAACCCGGATGTCGCGGACGAGGCGTATTTCCCCGATGCACCCCGTTGGGCTTCGCAGGCGTCTTCGCCCGATGCCCCGCGGGATGTGGCTACCAGCGGTATCGCCCAGCCACCGGTACATGCAATTGCTATCAGGCAGTTGTGTGATCTTGCCGACGAAGAACGTGCCAGGGAAATTGCCCGGGAGTTCTACCAGCCATTGCGTGAGTGGCATCGGTATTTGATGCATGCGCGCGATCCGGAGAACAGCGGCCTCATCACCATCGTGCACCCGTGGGAAAGCGGTATGGATAACAGTCCGCGCTGGGATGCAGCCATGGCGCGGATTGATGTGCCGAAGGATGAACTCCCGCCGTACACCCGGCGCGACCTGGCGCATGTGGCTGATCCGTCCCAACGTCCAACCGATGCTGACTATGACCGGTACGTCTGGATCGTAGAAGTGTTGAAACGCGGTGGGTACCGTGTGGAGGCGGTTTACGATCAGCTTCCCTTCCGCGTGAAGGATGTCTTCTTCAGCGCGATTTTGGTGAGTGCCAACGAGAGCCTGATGCAAATCGCTACGCTTGCCTCGGCTGACCTGGAAGACCTCGACATCATGGAAGAGTGGATCCTGCGGGGACGTCGTGGCCTGGCCGAGAATTGGGACGATGATCGCCGCCGCAGCTTCGATACGGATCTTGTTTCTGGCGAACCGATTGAAGTGGAAACCATCGCCATGCTGGCACCAATCATGGCTGGTATGGTGACACCCGCCGTGCGCATGGCCGCCAAGCAAATTTGGTATGGCGATAGCATGATCAACGCGCAGGCGTTGCGGTGGCCTTTGCCGCCAACCACCAGTCTCACAGCTGACGAATTTGATCCCACTCGCTACTGGCGAGGACCGGTATGGCCGGTGATCAACTGGCTGCTCTGGTATGCGTGGGACCGTATGGGCGAGTTTGATATCGCTGCGGAACTCCGTAGCAATGCCCTGGAGCAGATTCAGGCCGTTGGATTTTATGAATATATGAACCCCATCACCGGCGAAGGCCTGGGCTCTGATGGGCAATCGTGGACAGCCGCCGCCACGCTCGATTGGCTTGCTGGCTCGCCTGTTCGTCTCGTACCTCGATCGAAGGAGTAACGTCATGAGTCTCACCCGCAAAGCCATTTTGGGAGTGGCCGATATCCCGCGCGTAAAGCGGTTGTTTGAGACAAACAATCGTGCCCGATCCCTGGTTGATCGCTTTGTGGCTGGCGATTCTGTGGAAGACGCAATCGCCGTTGCGGAGAAATTTAAAGAGCAGGGCATCACTGTCACGCTCGATCTCCTGGGTGAGAATGTGAACTCCGAAGAATCCACTTCCATGGCTGTAATTAGTTTCGCCGATGCGCTTCGTCAGGCCAAAGAAGCCGGGGTGGAACCGAATGTCTCTGTGAAGCTCACACTCCTCGGCATGGATTTGGGAGACGATCTTGCAGAGGCGAATCTCAGGCGCATCCTCGATGTCGCCCGTGAAGTAGATGGATTCGTTCGTGTGGATATGGAAGGCTCCGACTACACTGATCGAACCCTCGACATTTTTCGCGCAGTTCACGATGAATACGGCGACCACGTCGGTATCGTTCTGCAGACCATGCTGAAGCGCACCGGTGAGGATGTGCTGGAGATGATCGATCGTAATGCGCGGGTTCGTTTGGTGAAGGGCGCCTACGCCGAGCCGGAGAGCATCGCCATGGGCAGCAAGGAGAACGATGAGTCCTTCCGCCAGCTCATGCGTCTGCTTTTGCAGAAGGGCAACTACCCTGCAATTGCTACCCACGACCTTGATCTCATCGAGGACGCAATTGAGTACGCTCGCAAAAACACCATCACACCAGACCGCTATGAATTTCAAATGCTGTACGGTGTACGGGTGAGCGAGCAGGAGCGACTGCGAAGCAAGGGGTACAATATGCGAGTGTATACACCCTATGGCAAGGACTGGTATGCATATTATTCACGCCGTATTGCCGAGCGACCCGCCAATGCGCTCTTCGTGGCGCGACAGTTCCTGGATCGTGGGAAATGAGTGGTCGCCTTTCCAGGGCGCTGGGCGATGAGGATGCGCAACGTTTTAGCGCGTTAGTTAAGCGTATCCCTGGTTACATGCGGCTGGTAAAACAGATTCTCATTGATCCCACGGTGCCCGCAAAGAGCAAGGCCTACCTGAGTGTAGGTGGCGCATACGCCGTATCTCCCATTGACCTGGTGCCGGGAATCATTCCGGTGGCCGGACAGCTGGATGATGCCTATGTGTTGCTCTATGGCCTGAAGAAGAGCCTGGAATCCATGCCGCCCGCACAAGCCGAACACCATTTGTCCATGGCTGGCGTGACATTCGAGGGCATAAACGACGATATTTCACTGGTGATCAGCATTGCAAAGCGGCTTGGCCGCATGGTGATTGCCGCAGGAGCCAAGGTTGGACGAGCAGGAAAAGCAACGTACAGATACGCAAGAAGCACGATCGGAAGGTGGAAATAAGCGGCGCAGTTCGCGCCGTCGTAATCGCAATCGCCGGGGTAATCGTCCGGAGACGGAAGCCCGGGGACCGGAAGTGCAAGCTGAATCTGCACCAGAGGTTGCCAGCAAGCCCGAGGAGCGAGAGCGCCCCAACCGAGGTAACGCCAACAAACCCAAGCGACGCAACAATCCGCGCCGTTCCGCCGTTCCGGATATGAACGCGCCAGCCGAGGTCATGCGGGCAACTGCCCCGCAGATTGCTCCGTTGCAGCCGATGCGCCTGCGGAAGATTGATCCTGAAGACACCAGTGAACCGATGTTCGGGTGCCCCATGCTGACTCGAACCCGCCTGCAGATCCCGTTCCGGGGTAATCAGCGCGTTGCGCGGTGCTCGGCAGGGTGGTCCGTTCATGATGAGGACGAAGTGCTTTTCTGCATGAACACGCCTACCGCTGCCCAGTGCTGGAAGGAACACCCCGAGTATCTCGAAGAACTGATTGAACGCCTCCGCCCGCAGATTGAAGCGGAACTGGCGTCTGGAGAATAGCCAGTCGTCGTGATGGACCTGCGCGTCTACCGACGATAAAAAGCAGCCGTAAAAAACGCCCGGAGCCAATTGGCTCCGGGCGTTAAAAATTACCTGTTGATTACGGGATTTTGAATCCGGGACGAGGGCCGCGCCTGGTTAGGCCGGTGTACGGGTTTTCGTCACGGATGGGAGCGTTCTCGCGGATGAAGGCTTCCACCTCAGCGGGCGAGTGATCGCGCAAATCCAAAACCGGATATTTGTCGTCGCCTGGAAGATACAGGTGGAACGTGGTCACAATCGGTTCGGTGCGCTCCATCTCCACCCAGTAATCGTACAGTTTTGGCAGCCAGTCGAAACCGGCTGCACGGACGCGCCAAAGTGCAATTGCAGCACCGCGCTCGTAGGCGAGCGGTTCGCTGAAGTACACATGGGCATCACTGTCCGTAATGATCTTGTGAACATCCGTGAAGAATCGCGGGGATCCCTTCAGCGAGAACTGATAGCCTTCGATTGAAGTCTTCGGCCGCACTTCGAGCTCGGGCTTCCTGTGGTTCTTCTTGCGATTCCAGATCATTGGGGGCATAGATAGCGTTCCTTATTCACTGCGCGCACTGAATATCCCGGTGATTACCGGTTCCATCAACCTTGAGTATACCGCGACAACCGACCGATTCTAGGCTTCACTGAACACGCATACTGCATTCTGGCCACCGAAGCCAAATCCGTTCGCGAGCGCATGCTTTACTTCCAGCTTTCGCGCCACGTTTGGCACGTAATCCAGGTCGCATTCCGGATCCTGGTTCTCCAGGTTGATGGTTGGCGGCACAATTCCGTCCCGGATCGCCAGGATGCAGGCCA
>CAZYDY010000187.1:0-4771 GCA_964646245.1 uncultured Sphaerobacteraceae bacterium | reverse complement strand
TGTACGAGGTGGAGATCGATGTACAGGAGATCGGGCTCGCCATCAACACGCCGGACCACATGTCGGTCCCACAATTTTTCTGCCAATGTCTTAGGTTGAGTCACGAACGAAAATCCTTCAGGCTACTCCGGTTTTCTGCCGGCAAATACGGCGAGTTCAAAACACTTGAACGCGCAATCTACATCTACAAATCCAAGGTCGCGTAACCATTCAACCTGGTCCCACACAGGAGCCAGGATGTTGGCACCACCATCTGCCCGATTACGATAGCTGGCGAACACTTCATCGAAATCAGCATCATCGCCGCGCGCCGCAGTCAGGTGCTCGACCATCATGCGATCGTAGGCAGCGTTATAGAGCGGGGATGCGCTGGCGGTGTGCTCGATCTGTACAAACATGCCACCCGGCTTCAGCCACTCCAGAACCTTGCCGTAAAGAGACTTCTTCATTTCATCCGGTATGTGGTGGATGGCGAACCGACTCACCACCATATCGAACGGGCCACGGGCTTCGACTGCCGGATGCCAATCGTTCTCCCGAAAGTCACCGGCTACGAATTCAACATCGAGGTCAGAATCTGCAAACCGTTCCCGGGCTGCATCCAAAAAGGGATCTGAGAAGTCGGTCAATGTTACCGATTGCACAGGCTGGTGCTTCATTACTTCTGCCGAAGCGAGTCCGTCTCCAGCACCAAGGTCGAGAAGATTTCCAACCTCGATTCCCGATTCGTTCAATAGCCGATGCATGATCTCGAAGTGCATATCCACAAAAGGGATCGCGCTCCGGCTGGAACCGTAATTTGCGGCTACAGAAGCATCTTTCCAGATTGTGTCTTGTCTGGAGGTCATGCCTCACCTCCTGACCAACGTGATGTCGATGACATGCCCGCCAGGGCAATGTCTGGTTGCGCCTGCAGCATATGGCTGACAGCGACGATGTACGCCTTGGCGGTCGCCTCGACGGTGTCGGTAGCGAGTCCGTGGCCACTGTATGTCTGGCCGTCGTAACGGATGCGCACGTGAACCTGGCCCTGGGCATCCTCGCCTGGAGTTACCGCTTCTACATGGAAATATGTGAGCTCGGTTTCGATACCAAGCGCGGAATCGATGGCGGATAGCAGCGCATTGATTGGGCCGTTTCCGGCTGAACGGCCAGAAAGCTGGACGTCCTCGCGACTGACGACGGCCATGGCGTTGGCCTCACCACCCTTGCCAGCAGTGACGCTGTAATCGATAAGCTGAATCAGGCTATCGTGCGTCACAACTTCGTCAGCAATCAGCGCTTCAATATCGGCGCCGGTCACCTTCTTCTTGCGGTCAGCGAGATCCAGGAAGCGCTCATAGGCAGCCTGCATCTGCTCATCGTCCAGCCTGATTCCAAGATCGCTCAGTGCCGAACGGAAGCCAGCGCGGCCGGAGTGCTTGCCCAGCACCAGGCTGGTGCCATCCCAGCCCACATCGGCGGGATCCATGATCTCGTAGGTGGTTCGTTCCTTCAGCATTCCATCCTGATGGATGCCTGCCTCATGCGCGAACGCGTTGGTGCCAACAATCGCCTTGTTCACCTGCACTTGCAGTCCGGTGAGGTTGCTCACCAGTCGAGACGTCGGAACCAGGCGAGATGTCTCTACCCGTGTCTTCGCGCCGCCGAACTCGGATCCGCGCGTCTCCAGCGCCATCACGACTTCTTCGAGCGAGGTATTGCCGGCGCGCTCACCGATGCCGTTGATGGTCACTTCCACCTGTCGCGCCCCTGCCTTCACGGCTGTGAGCGTATTGGCGGTGGCCATGCCCAGGTCATCGTGGCAATGCACGGAGAGAATCACATTCTCGGCACCGCGGATGTTTTCCTTCAGGTAGGTGATCAACTCGTGATACTCGAACGGAGTTGTATAGCCAACCGTATCCGGGATGTTCAACGTGGTGGCACCGCATTCGACCGCAACGTTGAAAACCTCGACCATGAAATCACGATCAGATCGGGTTGCGTCCTCACAGGAGAACTCAACATCGTCGACGTATGTCTTGGCGAGCGTGACAGCTTCGCGCACGCGCTCGATCACTTGCTCGCGGGACATGCGCAGCTTGTGCTCCAGGTGGATATCACTGGTAGCAATAAATGTATGAATACGTGCCTTTTCAGCCTCGGCTACGGCCTGGCCTGCACGTTCGATATCTGTTTTGTTGGCGCGAGCGAGGCCGGCAATGGTGACACCGGTACCGGCACTGCGGCGAGCAATCTCGCGCACAGCTTCAAAATCACCGGGCGATGCCGCCGGGAATCCGGCCTCGATCACATCAACTTTAAGGCGGAATAGAGCTTCTGCGACTTCGAGTTTTTCTTCGGCCGTTAGCGTGGCACCAGGGGATTGCTCACCATCTCGTAGGGTGGTATCGAACACGATTACGCGATCTTCCACGTTTCCTACGTTAATCTCTCCGTCGCTCATTTCACTACTCCTTCGCGGGAGGGTGTGCTCCACCCTCCCAATTGTTCTTACTGGTTGCGCTTGGCAGCGGCCGCATCACGCGCAGCCTTGCCACTCTTCAGGAACGGCATCATGCCGCGCAGCTGGGCGCCAACTTCTTCCACCGGATGTCCCTCGTTGTCCTTGCGGAGCTGGAGGAAACCTTCGCGGCCGGTTTCGTTCTCATTGATCCAGTTGGTGGCGAAAGTGCCATCCTGAATATCGGTGAGTACCTGCTTCATAGCCTTGCGGGACTCTTCGTTGATGACCTTCGGGCCGGTGATGTAGTCGCCGTACTCGGCGGTATCGCTCACGACCTGGCGCATAAGCGTGAGGCCGCCCTCGTAGATGAGGTCGACGATGAGCTTCATCTCGTGCACGACTTCGAAGTAGGCACTTTCCGCACCGTAGCCAGCCTCGGTCAGCGTATCGAATCCGGCCTTCATCAGCTCGGTCACGCCGCCACAGAGCACTGCCTGCTCACCGAAGAGGTCGGTCTCGGTCTCTTCCCGGAACGTTGTCTCGAGGATTCCTGCCATGAGGCAGCCAACACCGCGACCATATGCCAGGGCATTCTCCAGGGCGTTGCCGCTTGCATCCTGATGGATGGCGACGAGGCCAGGAACACCAATGCCCTCCTGGAAGAGTTCACGTACGCGCTGGCCCGGGGCCTTTGGCGCGATCATGCTGACGTCCACATTCTCTGGCGGAGTGATCGCCTTGAAGTGAATCGCAAATCCGTGGGCAAACATGAGGGTCTTGCCAGCCGTAAGGTTTGGCTCGATCTCGTTTTCGTAAATCGCCTTCTGCAGGTGATCCGGTACCAGCACCATCACCACATCGGCGGTGGCGACTGCTTCCGAGACCGGCAACACTTTCAGGCCTTCGGCTTCTGCCTTGGGCTTGCTCTTGCTATCGTCCTTCAGGCCCACCACAACGCTGATGCCGCTATCGCGGAGGTTGAGTGCATGGGCATGGCCCTGCGCGCCGTAACCGATGATTGCGACCACCTTGTCCTGTAGGGGTGCCAGTGTTGCATCGTTCTCGTAATAGATCTTCGCCGCCATTGTTTCCGATACCTCCGTGTCGATATTGTTTCTTATCGACTCATGTTGATGGGGCCTCACGGTGAGACCCCATATCCAACGCAAATTAATCAGCAGCCAGGGAGTCTACGTGTCGCGGCGTATCAGTCTTGCGACTCATCGCACGCGGCAGCGCAACCTTGCCACTTCGTACCATCTCGCGAATGCCATACACGCGCATCATCGTCAGGAAGGATTCAATCTCCTCCTCGGCTCCGCTCATCTCAATCATCACGCTGTTTGGCGTGGCGTCCAGTACCCGGGCACCATAGATGTCCGCGGTCTGAACAACTTCAGCGCGTACGGAACCCTTGGCCGCAACCTTTACCAAAACGAGCTCACGAATCATGGCTTCGCTTGGCTGCAGGTCAATGACCTTGATGACTTCCAACAGCTTGTAGAGCTGCTTTCCGGCCTGCTCGATGTCTTCCTTCACGCCGCGCAACTGAATAGTCATGCGCGAAACGCCTGCCTGTTCAGAGTGACCGACGGTGATGGAATCGATGTTGAACGATCGTCGTCGCATGAGGCTGACAACACGGTTGAGAACACCAGGATGATCTTCCACCAGCAAGACGAGTGTGTGTGTGGTTTCCATTGGATTACTCCTCTTCCCCGGATTCTGGTTTCCCATCGATCATTTCGGAATTTGCTGCGCCAGGCGCAACCATTGGATAAACGTTTGCTTCCGGCTCTACGACAAAATCAATGAGCACCGGCCCCTTGATGGAGCGAGCCTTCTCGATGGCGGGACGGATCTCATCGTTTGTGAGAACACGAATGCCCGTGGCACCGTAGGCTTCGGCAAACTTGACGAAGTCCGGTGCACTGATCTTCACCTCGGAGTAGTTACGGGCATGGAAGAGATCCTGCCACTGCCGAACCATGCCGAGATAGCCGTTGTTGACGATGGCGATGTTGATATCGAGATTTTCCTGGACAGCGGTTGCCAGCTCGGTACCGCTCATCTGGAAGCCACCGTCTCCGATGATGCTCCAGACCTCGAGATCCGGGCGTCCCATTTTTGCACCGACGGCGCTTGGGAGGCCGAAGCCCATGGTGCCGAGCCCGCCGCTGGTGATCCAGCGCTTTCCGTGCTTGATCCCCAGGTGCTGTGCGGCCCACATCTGATGCTGGCCCACATCTGTGGTCACGATCGCGTCGTGATTGGTGGCGGCGGCGATTTCCTTAATGATGGAATATGGTTCTGGCCAATCCG
>CAZYDY010000186.1:0-4781 GCA_964646245.1 uncultured Sphaerobacteraceae bacterium | reverse complement strand
CAGGAGTTCCACGACATCTGGAGCTTCAGCCTTGAGGCTGGCGAGCTCACCAATCTCACTGGCGACAAGGCGCCCGCAGTCCGCCACTCCATCGAGTGGGTGCCGGGCCGCAACCTCGTCGCGTTCGTCACCGTGGAAAACGACTGGCTGGGCATTAGCGTTGTAAACGCCGATAACAAGGCGGGCTGGATTGTCACTCGCGAGAGTGGTGACAAAACCGAACCCCGATTCGCACCCGATGAAGCCCGCCTCGTTTACATTCGTACAGAGGGCTTCACCACAGTGCTTTGTGAGCGCAGCTTGCATAGCTCGGCAGCCGTTGCGCTGGATCCCGGTGAAGGCGTTGCCACAATGGGACGCTGGGCCGGCTCCAAGCAGGTTGCCTATGCCTTTAGCGCACCGCAACAGCCACGCACGATTTTCGTACAGCAAAACACCGCCAAGGCCGATCGAACTGCAATCCAGCCAGAGCTGGGTGGAAGCATTCGCGATATGGCCCTCGTGCAGCCCCAGCCACTTGAGTTCAAGGTGGGTCCGGACGAAACATTCTCCGGCCTGCTTTACCGCCAGCCTGATACCGCGACCAACAAAACCGGTGTGATTTATCTGCCGGATGGCCCGCTCACTACCCGACGTGGATTGTTCCAGTCGGAAGAGCAGGCACTCGCCAGCGCCGGTTCGGCCGTCCTCAGCCCCGTTCTACACGGTGCAAGTGGATTCGGTATAGCCATTGAAAACGACCTGCGTGAATACTCTGATACCGAACTCGAAGCAACAGATATTGCCGAAGCGGCACGTGCCCTCGGCAAGGAAGAGGGAGTTGATCCCTCCCAGATCGTGCTGGTGGGTCACGGATTCGGTGGTGCCCTTGCGCTGAGCAGTGCTGGCGCACGGCCAGGATCGTTCGGTGCAATCGTCGCGATTGATCCGATAGTTGACTGGGCGATCGAGATTTCCAATGCTGATGTACACTGGCGCGGTTGGGTTACGGACCGATTCGGTATGCCATTGACGCATGCCGATACTTACGCACTTCGCACCCCTGCAACGTTCAGCGCGGTCATCGATATCCCAACGATTCTCGTGCGCACCGAAAACGCGAGTGAAAGCCGAAAGGCCCAATTCGACCTGCTCACACAGGATCTCGATAGCGTAGGTGTGCCCTATACTGTTGTCGATGCCCCCGCAGAGCCACTCACCGCGACATTGCGGCGAGTAAGTACAACATTGGCGGAACTGTTCCGCCAGGTTCAGGACGACGTTGAAGCGCCACAGGAAACCAGCGCTGACGAGGTCTAGAGCCAAACCGCGAGTGTTTATGCATCCTTCAATTCCCAAGATCACCCGTCGCGGCCTCGTTCAAGGTGGGGCCGCACTGGCGGCCACCGCCGCTCTCAGGCAACCCGCTTCCGCACAAACACCAGTACCCGGAGATGATCTCGTTCGAGAAATTAGCGTGCAGGACATCCGACTCGGATACGAGGACGGAGATTTCTCGATTGCCGAGTTCACGGAAGCATCGCTTCAGCGTATTGAAGCCATGGATACCCAGGGTGCAATGCTGCACGCGATGATCTCGCTTAATCCTGATGCGCTCAGCATCGCGGAAGAGTTGGATCAGGAACTTCGGAATGGACAGAGTCGCGGTCCCATGCACGGCGTGCCCGTAGTTGTGAAGGATGTGTTTGCCACCACCGACCGGATGGACACTACCTCCGGATCGCGAGCAATGGTCGGCACCTCCTGCGATCGCGACGCGTTCATTGTCGAACGCATGCGAGAAGCGGGCATGATCATCCTTGGCAAGTCGAACCTCACCGAATGGTCTGGTTTCCGCCCTGTTCTTTACGGCTGGAGTCCGGTGGGCGGCCTCGCCATGAATCCCAACGTCACCACACAAACAACCTGGGGGTCCAGCTCCGGATCGGCCGCAGCAGTAGCTGCCAGTTATGCACCGGTATCCATCGGCGTCGAAACAGATGGCAGCATTCTCTGTCCTGCTTCCGCATGTGGCGTGGTGGGAATTAAACCCACGGTCGGCCTTACAAGCCGCGAAGGCGGAATCGGTAACGGCTACACAATGGATTCGCCAGGCGTCATGGGCCGGTCGGTAGCCGATGCGGCTGCCATGCTGAGCGTTGTTGCGGGTCTCGATCCAAACGATGTTGCCTTTGGCTATCATGCAGATCTCTTCCCTGCCGGTCGTGAATTCGCCAATCTGGTTCATCCCACCGGAGTGCGGGATTACACTCGCGCCATCGTGGACGGTGGACTGGAAGGTGTACGCATCGGAGTCGTTCGCTCATACTGGGGAAGCGATACGCAGGCGAACTATCATGCCGACAATGCACTCCTCGCCCTTGAAGAAGCCGGCGCCATTTTGGTGGATGATATTTATCCGGAAGCGATCCATACCATTCAGGGCACCTGGGCTGCTGGTGAAACGATGGGAATCGAATTTCCCGGCTTGTTCCAGAGATTTCTCGATAACTATGCGCCCAACAGCCACATCAAAAGCCTGCAGGATGTCGTGCAGTGGTACAGCGAAAATCCGGACGAATCGCAATGGGCGTGGGAGCACGACGCCTTCAGCTACTCGCTTTGGCCGCACGAGGAGTGGAGCGAAGCCCATATCGAGTGGATTACTGAACTCACCACGGCTGCCCGCCGAGATGGCATTGACGCAGTGATGGACCTGCATGAACTGGATGCATTGGTTTCACCGACGTGTGCCCTGCCGACGCGCTGGGACAACAACAGTTATTTCTGGTCGTCGTCCCAACTTGCTGCCAGTGCTGGTTACCCAAGTATCACTGTGCCAATCGGCTACACCGAAAATGTGCCAGCCGGGCTGCACCTGTATGGCCGGGCGTTCTCGGAGCGCAAGCTCATCCGCTACGCTGCGGAGTTGGAGCGCACCCTTCAGGCGCGTGTGGCCCCACAGTTCCTCGAGCACACCGATTACGACAGCATTTACGCTCCCATGTACTAGAGCCTCATCTCTTTAGAGAGGTCCGGTTCCGGCTGAGCATCGCCAGTTCGCTGGCGGTCTCATTTTCGACGATGGAATTCGCCAGCAGCTTGCCGAGAACCGGCCCGAACGGCATGCCATGACCGTTGAATCCTCCTCCAAACCACACTGCGTCTGAAGATTCGATGTGGTCGACGATAGGCAATCCGTCGGCGGTGAACGCCATCAGGCCAGCCCAGCGTCGGTCGACTTCCAGGGACGTGAGTTCAGGGAAGAGGCGCGGCAGCAACTGCTCGATCCTGGCGGAGATCTCTTGAGTAAAGATCATCTCTCGAATATCAGAATCACCGTTCGGCGCGTCACCCCTGGCACCGCCGATGATGATTGTTCCGTCCGGAGTCTGCTGCCAGTAGTCACCCGTCGGCGTTGTGTCTGCACCGATCGCGGTGGTGAACACGCGTTTGCTCGGCTTGTACGCCAGAATCTGACCTCGCGTCGGCACAATGGCACCCTTGAGTTCGGGCAGTACTGAATCAGTCCAGGCATTCAGGGCCGTCACCACGCGTGCGGTATCGATGGTGCCAATAGAGGTCCGCACCGTTGCTCCGTCTGGGCGAGCATCGATGGACTCGACTGTCGCCTTCACGATACGCGCGCCGTGCTTTTGGGCGGCACGTGCCAGTCCTGCTAAATAGCGCGAAGAGTGGAGGAGCGCACCTGACCGCGCGAAGCTCGCACCGATGATCTCATCGGCTAACGGCGTAGCGATCAGCTCCTGGACCTGCTGTCGATCCAGGATCTCTCTCGTGAATCCATCTCTCGCCAACAGTTCCTGCTCCGTGGTCATGGCCGCAAGCTCTTCCTCAGAAAGCGCCAGTCCCAGCGTTCCATTTCGGCGCAGGTCGCAGTCGATACCTTCCTCCGCTACGACCTGGTGCGGCAGCTCTTGCCCCTCCATGCTGAGCTCGAAGAACGACTTTGCCTGTTCGTGACCAAGCGTATCGATCATCCGTTGATACCCGATAGCACCTCCGCCAGTCAGGAACCCGCCGTTACGCCCGGAAGCACCCCAACCGATTGCGGATTTCTCGAGCAGCACAACGTCCACCCCGGCTTTCGCGAGCCAGTAGGTGGTCCACACACCCAGCATGCCACCGCCGATGACGACTGCTTCCGCGGTCGAAGGCAGCTCGGCTTCAGGAATCATCGGCTCCGCCGTCGCGTGCCAATAGGAGAGTGAGTCGGTTTTTGGATCGATCTGCATGTACAGGTGCCTTTCAGAGTCAGTGATAGTGTCGTTCTGATTTCATGGTACCTGTGGACTGCGAACAGTGAAATACACGGGATGTGCTTGTCCCGAGTGAGCGCTCTCTCTTCTTCAGATTTCCCGAGTTCACGTAGCAGGCTCTTCAGTGCCTCTTGCACGGTTCTTGCGAAATCAAACGTCAGTGAAACCAACATCATGATGAAGTTTGGATACGCGCAGTAACGGGGGATCGCGATGGCGGCAGACAAGTGGCGGGATATCGATTTCCGGAAGCACCCGGAACTCTACTCCATCGGAAGAGGCGAGCAGGGAGTGCTAACCGCGGAACCCTACAAGAGTGAGATATTGCCCCATTGGCGTTTCGCCACTCCAGACAAGGCGCAGGCGTCGGCAGACAAGATCCTTGCAATGTTCTACGAGTACAAGGAGCAAAACGATTTTGTAGGGATGGATATGGCGCGAAAGTTCCTGCAGATGGGATTTACGCGCTCCCGCAGATATGCCAACCACAAAGGTGGCAAGAAATACGATGGCCCCGTTCCT
>CAZYDY010000185.1:0-4791 GCA_964646245.1 uncultured Sphaerobacteraceae bacterium | reverse complement strand
TACTCTTCCGGCGTACCAAGACCAAAGATGCACGAAACCGAAGCGACGATCAGCGTATCGCGGCGGGTGAGCAGCGATCGCGTAGCCGCGTGGCGAAGTTTGTCGATTTCTTCATTAATGTCCGCATCCTTCTCAATGAAGGTATCGGTGCGGGCGACGTACGCTTCTGGCTGGTAGTAGTCGTAGTAGGAAACGAAGTACTCCACCGCGTTGTTGGGGAAGAACTCCTTGAACTCGCTATACAGCTGGGCCGCAAGCGTTTTGTTATGTGCAAGCACGAGGGTAGGGCGGTTCACTTGTTCGATGATGTTCGCCATGGTGAACGTCTTGCCCGATCCCGTCACACCCAGCAGTGTCTGGAATCGATCCTCACGATTGAGGCCCTCTACAAGTTGTTTGATGGCGGTTGGCTGGTCACCCGTTGGGCGCAGATCGGAGACGATCTTGAAGTTGCGCATGTGGTCTCCTGTGAATTTGAAATCAGATCATTTGTTCGATTATAGCGGATGAGGTCAACTCTGCGTTGTCTCATCCTCATCGGAAGTATCGGGTTCGTCCGGGTCAGTTTCTGACCCCGTTTCGGGTGCTTCGTCGACCGGTTCCACCAGCGGCACAGAGTCGGCAATACCCTGGCTTGGCTGCCAGATATCTGCATCGATCTTGTAGATGTTGCGCTCGTCTTCACCGATGCCCATGATCTCGTCGATGTGCCGAACCGCCCAGCGCTGTCCGGAGAAGGGGAGTCGGGACATCGCGTCATTCCGATCAAACCAGCCTGCATCGCGATACTCTGCACTCAGCCGCACTGGTGCCTGCGATTTCACGGTCACCGCGAACACCGGCGACAACACCATCGCATCACGACCTTCGTCGTAAAACTGGTTGATGTAATCCGCGGAGTAGATCGTATCCACTTCGAGGTCAGCAGCTTCCTGCACAACTTGCTTCACGGTCTGGAGCGTGGTATCGCCCATCTTGATTTGGCTATGGAATGCCTGCCAGGTGTTGGCCATGCTCACTTCCGGCTTGCGCTGCAACAGCAGGAACTGCACCCGTCCATTCAGGCGGCGGAAGACGTAAACATCTACGATATCGGACACAACTCGAGGCATGCAGGGAACTCCGGATGAGGGCTAGCGACGGCGATCAAAATAGCGCTTGAGCGAATCGACCGGATGGCGAGAAACGAAGTCCTTCGCCTGGGATGTATAGGCACGTCCGCGCCAGTACTTCACGTCTGGATGATCCGGTTCCTTTGCGGCACCGAGCCGCTTGATACCTGGCCACCAAATGGCCCCAACCGCCCAGGCAGCAAGAAGCAGCGCCAGCAACGGTGATACTCCGCTCACCAGCCGGGCGGCAATCGCCAGCACAAAGGCGAGCAGGAGCGGCATTTTCGCCAACGGATACCACAGGTCTGCCAAAAGCTCGCGCACATCACCAACGGCTTTGGCACCCTTTGTCTTTGGCGCCCGTGGGTGCGAACTGAACTGGATCGGCTCTTTCGAACGTTCCTTCGATTTCTTTGTCAGGATCTCTTCGAGCTCGCGATCGAGTCTGGATTTGGGTTGTTCTGGCATGATCACGACTCCTTTCACTTGGCACTTTAACCAACAACTCATGATACTGTACGGGCGGCTAGTACGCGCCAACAGGAGTTTTAAGGAAGCTATGCACCAGAACACGTCTCAAACAGCAAACTACCGCATTAACATGATCGACGAGTACGGCACTATCAGCCTGCTTTCCCCGGCACACGGTCCCAAAATGCTGACCGCCATGGCCGGCCTGCAGTTCGATTCCACCAAAGATATGCTGCTTGCCGTCTCGGCTCTCGATTCCAGCTGGATCTGGCAGGTTCTCTCGCAACTCTCGATGTTCGATGAGTTCAATATCGATGAGCTACACGACGATTGGCGAGAGATGATCGAGCGGAAAGACTCTGCCGTCCATCCCGCCTTCCGCGTGTTAGACCCGATAACCCGTCAGCGCAGCCTGCAACCGGGCAGCCTGGGGTTGATCGTATTCAACCTCCGGGAACATCGCATCATTCAGGTCCAGAACAACGGCACGGACCTCGAACGGGAAGGCGCAGGCCGCTATCGCGAAGATGGCCGACCTCGCGGCGAAATGTACCGGTACACCTTGCCGCAAAACTGGAGCCTGGTGCCGTAGTTCGCAAGGGGTGGATGACGGTCTGAGGACTGGTCCACCCCTGCGCGTTATCCTCGCGTCAAAATACCGCGATCCAGGGCCACTGTCACCGCCGCGGTACGGTCATTCACATCCAATTTTCGGAACACGTGAATCAAATGCGTCTTCACCGTCGCCGGGCTTACATGCAGTTCCGAAGCGATCTCTTTGTTGCTGAACCCATCTGCCACCAGCCGAAGCACATCCAGTTCACGAGAGCTCAATTTTTCACTGCTCGGTCCACGGAGTGATTTCATCACCTGTGCCGCCACTGAAGGTGCCAGCCAGGTATCGCCTGCACTCGTCGCCTCAATAGCACGCACCAGGTCATCGAGCGATGTGTCCTTCAGCAGGTAGCCGTTGGCTCCGGCCTCGGTTGCCCGCAGGATATCTGCGTCCGTGTCATAAGTTGTGAGCACCAGAATGCCCACGGTGTTTCCCTCAGCACGCAACGTATGGATCAACTCCGGACCATCCATTACCGGCATTCGCAGGTCCAACAAAACAACGTCTGGATTCACTCGCTCAATCAGGCTGGCAGCCTCAACACCGTTCGCTGCTTCGCCCACAACCTCGATACCATCGGATTGCGCCAGCATCCCTGCGATGCCCGCCCGTACGATGGGATGATCGTCAACCAATACAACTCGAATGCTCATGCATCACGTCCCGTCGGAAAAGCGATGGCGATTGAAGTGCCTTCGCCAGGAGCCGATTCCAGCGCGAATGTGCCCCCGGCGGATTCCACCCGGGATTCCATCGTGCTTAGCCCCATGCGATAGCCGTTTGAACCGGCGTCGATCGAGTCCGGCTGGAAGCCGATTCCGTCATCCGATATGTCCATCAACACTTCGTCCTCCAGCCAGCTCAGTGTCACATCGACCCTGTTCGCCTGTGCATGTTTGCCGATGTTCCGCAGCGATTCCTGGAGCGCCCGTACCAACACCGATTCCTGCGCCCTGGTCAGTTGTGATGCCGATCCCTCTGTCGCAAATGTTGCGGAAACAGGAGAAGTCTCGTCCCATTCAGCCACGATCGCCTGGAGCACATCAGTGAGCGACCGACCCAGCAACACATCAGGCTGCATGGTTGAAAGCATGGAGCGGGAGTCCGCCAGTCCCTGCTGTGCCGCCGAGAATGCATGCGACATATGCTGGCGGCTGATTGCGGGGTCGTTACCATCCAGTTCGTTGGCAGCGCGGAGGTTGGTAATGATACTGGCGAAGTGCTGTGCGATCGTGTCGTGAATCTCTCCGGCCATCCGGCGACGTTCCTGCTCCACACCCGCCTCACGCTCACGCTCGATCAGCGATTGCTGCGTACGCTTCAACTCGGCAACCAGCGCCTTGTTACGTTCGGCTTCTATCTGGAATGCCTCGATGTACCGCGCCATCATCGCGGAGAATCCCAGCAGCAGCACCAGCAGTGCCACTGCCACCAACGTATCCAGATTGAACCCGAGGTTCGATCCCACAGTTCCGAACGCCCATTGTGTGGCCACAGTGAGGATGAACGCATAGACAATCGCATACCTCGTATACAGGTAGGCGAACCCCAACCAGTACATCGCGAAGAGCATCATGGCGCTGGGTTCCCAAAGCCGGATGCAAACCGTGATACCAATCACGTTACCAAGCAGGTAGGCGATGGCATGCGCGTCGCTCCGGACGAGGTGCCACTGGCCGTAAAACCAAAACCACAACGCCAACGCGATGACGATCCCAACCACAACAAGGGTCTGCCGCGTGCCCAGGCTGGAATCAAATGACGCACCTGCAATGACAGCCAGGGCCAGCGCACCAAAGAGCACGAGGAACCTGCGATACCAACCAACGTAGATTTCCCGGCCACCTGAGCCAGAATCAGTGATTCCGGCCCGGGTGATTTTATTGCGTGGAACCGTCGCTACTCCCATTTGAAGATCCTGGATGAAATCGCAACACACACCAGCCCGATCCCGAGCAGATAGACCAGCGACCACCAACTGAACGGTTCTCCCCACCAGACTTGCTTGGTGAGACTGATCGTTTGGGTCATCGGCAACCACTCGGTCCATGTCCGTAGAGTATCGCTGAACATCTCTCGTGGCATTGCCGCGCCAGCCAGGAACATCTGCGGGAAGTAGACGATGTTCCCGATCACCTGCGTTGTCCGCGAAGTCTTGAAGTAGCTTCCGATCAGGAAACCCATCGCCGCGAGGCAGAGGAATCCAACGATCAATACCGCGAGCAGCGCAAACGGATTCTCTGGCACTTTCAGGTCATACACGATCCGTCCCGCGATATAGAGCAGGCTCAGCCCCATCATCGTTACTACCAGGTAGATCAACGTCTGCGCTGCAATGATCGTCATAGGGTTGAGCGGCGTCGCTCGTAATCGACGGAAGATTCCCTGGTGCCGATACTCGGAGATGATGATCGGAATCGACAGGAACGCCGTGGTCCCGACGATGAGCCCCATATAGCCCGGTACGGAGATATCAACAGAGCCGAGCGTACCGATCCAATCGGTTGGCTCGTTCCCGAAGATGCCGCCAAAAACGAACAGAAGCATGAGCGGGAAGGCGATAGTAAAGAACACAGCCGCCGGTTCGCGCAA
>CAZYDY010000184.1:0-4832 GCA_964646245.1 uncultured Sphaerobacteraceae bacterium | reverse complement strand
ACGCGGCTCCAGCTCAGCTCGGAGAGGTGAACCAGTCCGTCGGCACCGCCGATGTCCACGAAGGCACCGAAGTCGCAGATAGAGGAAACCGTACCTGTGCGAACTTCACCTTCGGTGAGTTCCTTGATGAGGTTTTCCTTCATCGCGTCACGGCGTTCCTGAACGGCCTGGCGCTCGGAGAGGATGAGTCGGTTGCGGTGACGGTTGATCTCAATAACCTTCAGCGGCAGGCTGGAGCCAATGAGGCGTGCCATATCTGCCTGCTTGGAGGATTCATCACCACCGCGAATCTCGGTAACCTGGCTTGCCGGCACAAAGCCACGCACGCCATCGAGATTCACCAACAAACCACCCTTGTTGTAGTTGACCACTTCGGCTTCGATAACATCGTTGGCCTCGTGGATTTCCTGCAGTCGGCGCCAGCTCTTTTCCTGCTTGGCGCGGTCGATACTAACGACCGGGTGACCCTCGTTATTCTCGGCCTGGACAACGAACACCAGCAGCGTATCGCCGACCTCAATCGCCTCTTTTTCTTCTGAAGAAAGGCTGGAGTATTCCTTCGATGGGACAATGCCCTCTGCCTTGGATCCGATATCCACCAGCAGCTCATCCCGGTCAACATGCATGATTGTGCCTTCCAGCACATCACCATACTTCAGGGTTTTATACCCATGGGATGGATCACTGAGGAAAGCCTCCATGAGGGCTGCGCCGTCGAGCTCATCGAGATTCACATCGGCGGTCTCGGTGACCTGCGCATCCTGCTCTTGAACGTCTGTTCCGTCCATAAACCTACCTAAAAACGAGAACTACTACAGCTGTTCCGGAACGACACGGTTTCCGGTCACAACAATAGACCCCCGACCTGGGAGTACACATCTACAAATACTACAGGGTTTCCTTGCAATTCGCAACAGGAAGTACTAGTACGCCGGCCAGACACAGGGACAGCGTAAATGCACGTCGCCCCTGTCGACCAAATGCTACCTACATCGCCTTCGCGATTGCTTCAAGTGTTGCTTCCAGCTCCGGCTCATGGGTCCAGCCCATGGTGCCCACACGGTTCACCACATCGGCCCACTTCGCCTGGCCAACCGCCAGCTCAACGCCGCTCTGCTCGCGCACCTTGGCAGCAAACGCACCGGCACTACCGCCTGGAGCCTTGAAGGCCGTTACGGAGTTGCTCTGAATCGCAGGATCAGTTGCCGCGAGCTCGATACCAAGCTTCTGCAGCCCTTCACGGAAGAACTTGCCGAGTCGCTCATGACGGGCGAAGAGGTTCTCCAGACCCTCTTCCTCGATCGCCAGCAGTGCAGCCTCAAAGGCGTACAGCAGCGACTCTGGTGGAGTCGTCGGGTGAATGTTGTTGCGGCTTGCCTCGAGCATGGTAGGAACATCCCAGATCATGCGCGGGAACCCGGTTGTCTCGCTACTGCGGGCAATCGCCTTCTCGCTCAACGCCGAGATCATGATGCCCGGAGGGCACATCCACGCCTTCTGGCCACCACTCAGCACCCAGTCGAGCTGGTTCTCATCCATGTTGACTGGCAGGGCGCCGGCAGAGCTGACGGCATCGACGCACACAAGCGCATCGTACTTCTTCGCAACTGCAGCCAGGGCACCCACATCTTGCGTGACACCGGTGCTGGTTTCGTTGTGCGTAATCATCACGGCTACTACATCGCCGTGCTCCTGAATGGCAGCATCCAGCGCCTCGGGAGACACAGCCGTGCCCCACTCTGCATGTACGCGCTTCACGTCCAGCCCAAACTTCTCGGCTGCGTTGGCGTAGCGTTCACCAAAGTCGCCGGCGCAGGTCACAACAACCTTGTCACCAGGATTCGTGAGGTTCACGATACTGGCTTCAAAGCCCGCAGTACCGGTCCCCGCCCAGAGCAGCACCTCGCCCTTCTCTGTGCCGTGGACCTTGCGAGCCAGCGGCTGGATGGTCTTCATGGTGTTCTGCATCACCTCGCCCCGCAATGGCACCATCTCACGTCCGAGCGCCTTAACGACGTTCGGATGAAGAGGTGTCGGGCCAGGGATACGCAACCAGCGCCCCTCAGTAAGTCGTGGATCCATTTAAGCGTTTTCTCCCTGATTGAACGTGATCGTATCCAGATGGTCCGGATGTCCAAAAACTACAAGATCGGGCTGAATCCCGTTTCTGTCAACGGTAATAACACCCACACCGAAGTGCGGATGCCAGCGTCTGTCCGTTGGAGATCCGGGATTAAAGAGGATCGATCCTCGCTCCTTCCCGATAAACGGCAGGTGGCTGTGTCCGAAAAGAACACAGTCAACCTTGCCGGCCCAGCGCTCGATCGCCACATCCTTCGCCGATCGGCCGCCATGCCCGTGAATGGCGGCAAAGCTCTTGTCTCCAACGGTGAAACGCGTGGTCATTGGTAGCGTGTACTGCAGGTCTTCCTCGTCGTTATTGCCCTTCACAGCAATAATCGGCGCCATTTCCGCCAACTCTTCCAACACATCCCGCGTGTTCGCGTCGCCAAGGTGAACGATCAATCCGACACCGGCACGCTCAAACAACCGCTTTACGCCATCGTCTATCTGCCGACGGCTCCCGGAGTAGATATGCGTGTCGCTAATCACACCAAGCGTCAGCGGTGCATCGAATGATCGCCTGGTGGTTACAGGTAGATAGTTGTCTCGTGACCTACTCATCGAACACCGAGAACATCAGCCCCGCAGCCAGGCTGGATATGAGTGCGCCAAAAACAGCACCCCAATTGCTCACCTCAATACCCGGAACAAGTGCCGCGCCGAGAGCGAAGAGGAGAGCGTTGATCAGAAGCGCGAAGAGCCCAAAGGTTAAACAGGTGAGCGGAATGCTGATAAACCGCACAACCGGCTTAATGAAGGCATTAATGACACCCATCACCGCACCGAAGAGCAGCACACTCTCGGAGGAATCGAACGAAAACCACTCACTCGAGATCGTGGATGTCGCCAGTGCCGCCACGATTGCAGCCAGGGCGTATGCGAATATCCGAACCATGCTTGGCGTTGCTCCTCCAACTTCACCCGTTCAAACTGCATGGAAGTATACGGCCAATGAAGTTGCCACAGTTCAGAACACGAGGCGGAGGTCCAATACCACACCGTTAACGCCCACAATCACAGATTGATCACCAGAATCTGGAAGACAGGGTCCGCTCCACCAATCATTATGGGCACACGTTAAGATGAATAAAACACGGAGCAGAACAATGACATCCACATTCCTGACAGAAGAATCTCGCTGGCAAGCGGTGGTAGACCGAAACAGCGCCGCTGAGGGCCATTTCTGGCTCGGAGTTCAATCCACGGGCATCTTTTGCCGGCCCGGATGTTCGGCGCGCACACCGCTACGGAAGAACGTTGTCTTCTTCGATTCACTCAAGGATGCCCTTCGGTCGGGATTGCGCCCCTGCAAACGATGTCGCCCACTCGGCTCGTCACTCGATGACGATCGCACCCGGGCGATTGTGCGTGCCTGTCAGGAGCTGATGGATTCATCCACTGCTCCATCATTGGAGGCACTTGCTGCAAACCACGGGATGAGCCCCTCCCACTTCCAGAAAGTGTTCACAGAGACAGTCGGCATCTCGCCGGCGCAATTCAGCCGATCGGTCCGCGCCGGAAGGATTCAACAGCAACTCCCAATCGCAGATACCGTCATCAGGGCGGCGGGCGACGTTGGTTTCACCAGCAGTGCCCAGTTTTACGCCGAGGCACCGCATGCGCTCGGAATGGCTCCTGGAAAATTCCGGGATAAGGGCAAGGGCGAATCAATACGCTATGCCATTACGGAGACCTGGCTCGGGCTCATGCTCATTGCCGCAACCGAACGCGGCATTTGTCGCATTCAGTTCGGGGACGACGCCGATGCTATGCGGACTAGTCTCCTCGCAGATTTCGCCAACGCATCCATCCTCGAACCGGATGACGATTTCGAAAAGCTGGTGAGGACGACGGTGGAATCAATCGGCACTGACGAAGCGAGCAAACTGCCGCTGGATGTCCGTGGCACCGCATTCCAGGCAAAGGTATGGAACGCCCTCCGTCGTATTCCGCTCGGTCGCACCGTGAGCTATGGCGACCTCGCCAGGGAAATCGGTCAACCGACCGCATCGCGAGCCGTAGCCTCTGCCTGCGGCAGCAACAATATCGCTGTACTCATCCCCTGCCATCGCGTCATCGGTAAAGATGGCTCACTCACCGGCTACCGGTGGGGCGTTGAACGCAAGAAGGAGTTGCTCGCGCGGGAGCGGTCGAACTCGTAGCCCTCGCCCGATTCAGAGTGCGGCCTCAGGGAAGCATGGCTCCGTAAACGCGGGCCATTCGCTGAAGCGATAAGAGCGAGCACCTTCGCACTGCTCCATATTCAGCCGATCAACATTTCGCATACGAAAATCTAATTAGTTCTGGAAAGGCCTTGCCATGCGCACAGACCCTGGCTACGCAATACCCAACGTAAAATTCCTGAGTTGGATAAACCTGGCAACAAATAGCGCAGACCAGATAGCAACCGTCGCCCTGCCGGTGCTGTTCGTCGCCAGGTTCAGCGGTGACGCCGGAGATACCAGCCTCCTGACAATTGCCGCGACGCTGCCAATGCTCCTTTTCTCACTACCGATGGGCGGGCTTGCGGACAGAACACCCTTACGGAGGGTCATTCTTGGAGGGGAACTGGTGCGATTTCTCTCGCTCGTTGGCCTGATGACCTTGCTCGCCCTGCCCTCACCCTCAATCCACCTGCTCGCGTTGATGTCAATGGTCGGAGCCACCGGAACCGTGGCGTTCCAGGTGGCTGCACCAGCGGTGGTGGC
>CAZYDY010000183.1:0-4833 GCA_964646245.1 uncultured Sphaerobacteraceae bacterium | reverse complement strand
GGCTAGTACACTTCATAATGTTGAGGGCACTCCCCAATTCGACAAGTAACCAACTTTGTGGCTACTTGTGGACGCTGTGTATTTTCAGGAGAACGTCATAATGTTCCCGGATCGTTTGAAGCACCCAATTAATCGCCGTGCGTTCGCTATTGGTGGCGCATCCGCATTGGCGGCTGCACGGCTCAGCAGCCCGGTTCTCGGCCAGGAGGCTACTCCGGCTACCCAGGACCTGCCAGGCGATGGAGAAGTCGTGACATCCGAAGTGTTGCTGACCGGCCTCGCCGATCCGCGCTTCGTTGTGGTGGATGGTACCGACATCTACTTCACTGAATCCGGCGTTGGCGGCGATGAGCCGATCTTCATACCTTCAGATGAAGAAACACCGGTGAGCATGGCGGGCCAGACCGGCAAGGTGTCGGTACTCTCTGCCGATGGCACTGTGACTGAAATTGCATCCGACCTTATGAGCTACACATTCGGCGCCGCCGGGGAGATTGTGGGACCGGCCGGCCTCGCGCTGGACGGTGAAGGATCGGTATACGTCGCTATTGGTGCACCGGGACCGTTCGTGGAAACCATGCCTCGCACGGGTGAAGAAGGTGTGTTGCTGAAGATCGATATTGAGACAGGCGAGCGCACCGTTGTGGCCGACCTGATCGATTGGGAGATCAACGAGAATCCTGATCCGATGGCAATTGACAGCAATCCCTACGGAATCAGTTTGCTGGATGGTGTGGTGTACGTAGCGGATGCCGGTGGCAACTCCATCATTGCGGTCGATGTTGCATCCGGCGACGTCTCTACCTTTGCTGTCACTGGTGGACTGCCGGCGGATTTCTTCGGCGAAGCTGGCAACCCGGGCCGCAATGGCGAACCGGAACTGGATAGTGTGCCGAGCGCAGTGGAACCTGGACCAGATGGTCGCCTCTATGTCGGCTATGTCACGGGTGGACCGTTCCCGGCGGGCTATGCGCCGGTCGATGCCTATAGCGTTGATGGCACCATGGAGCGTGTGGTTGAAGGCCTCACCATGACTGCCGACATCGCCTTCGATTCTGCTGGTCGGATGTATGTAGCGATTGTCTCAACCGATTTGATCAATGGAGGTCCGGGCCAGGTAGTACGTGTAGAGGACGACGGAACCTTCACACTGGTAGTCGACGGACTGGCACTCACCGCCGGTATCGCGTTCGATGCAGATGACAACCTCTACGTCATCAACAAATCCAGCATGGTTCCGGGAGGTGGCGAGCTCATCAAATACGTTGGTGTGACCGACGTTCCGGCGGCATCCGCCACACCGGCTCCTGTTGATGAAGCGACCCCGGTACCGGACGAAGCACCGGCTGGTGGTAGTGATTCGTATCACATTGAGTTCCAGGACATGGCGTTTGAGCCGAACGAGTTGACGATTCCGGCCAACGTGGACGTTACGTTGACCTTCGAAAACACAGGGTTCCTGGCACATGACTTCGTGATCGCGAACCCCAAAACTGTCTCCGAGGTGCTCGGTAACGCCCAGACCGCGGAACTGACGGTTAACCTTGCTCCTGGTACATACGCCTTCTATTGTTCACAGATTGGACACCGTGCCGCCGGAATGGAAGGCACCCTCACCGTCATTTAGGCGAGAAAGCACGCATCCTGACGCCCCGGGCGGCCAAGGTGGCCGCCCGGGGCGTTATCGTAAACTGACAAACCCTTGCTGACCTCTTGCGTTTTCATCGTAAAACAGTAGACTGGATACATTCGAGTCCTCCAATACGCCCGGACGTTACGGTCGCAACTCGCTGTTGTTTAGTTATGCAGGAGATTTCCCGTGATGCAGAAAATGAATCCCAGCGTGTCCCTCAATCGACGGACATTGAGCAAGGCGAGCCTTGCTACATTGGTGGCTCTTAAAGCTGGAACATTGGTCCATGCCCAGGATGCCACACCGGTAGATGGTGAGGCATCGCCGGAGGCCGGTATGGGTCCGGAGGTATTGGCTACTGGTTTGCTTGATCCGCGTTTCATGGCTATCGACGGGGACAATATCTACTTCACTGAATCCGGTACCGGTGGCGATGAAGAAGTTTCCACCACAGACGGCGAAGTCATCAGCATGTCTGGTCATACAGGCAAGCTGAGTGTGTTCAACGCAGCAGATGGATCGGTGACGGAAATCGTCTCCGATTTCCGAAGTTACACGTTCGGTGATCATGGCGAAATCGTTGGTGCCGCCGGCCTCGCGCTTGATGGGGCAGGCAGTGCATTCGTGGCTGTCGGCTCTCCGGGTCCGTTCGTCGGCGACATGACCCTTACCGGCGAAGAAGGCGTGGTGTACAAGGTTGATCTTGCCAGTGGTGAGAAAGAAGTTGTGGCTGACCTGGTGACCTGGGAGATCGAACAGAACCCGGATCCGGTCGCGATCGACTCCAACCTGTATGGTGCGGCCTTCCTCGACGGTGTCGTCTATGTCGCGGATGCTGGTGGCAACTCGATCATTTCTGTTGACGCCGAGACCGGTGAGGTAGCGACCTTCGCCGTCACCGGCGGACTTGAGACTCCACTCTTCGGGGAAGCCGGAAACCCGGCCCGCGAGGGTGAGGCGGAAATCGATTCCGTTCCCAGTTGCGTGGTCGCAGGACCGGATGGCCGCCTCTACGTGTCTTACGTAACCGGTGGACCGTTCCCGGCTGGTGGTGCACCTGTGGATGCATTCTCTGTTGATGGCATGGAAGAGCGCGTGGCCGAGGGCCTCACAATGGTCGGCGACCTGGCATTCGATTCCAGCGGACGCATGTACGCCAGCATCATCTCTACGAACTTCATTGAACAGGGCCCGGGCCAGGTCGTGCGAATTGAGGAAGATGGCTCGCTAACCCCGGTGGTGGATGGCGTGCCGGTTCCGGCAGGCATCGAATTCGACGGTGCCGATAACCTCTACGTAATGACCTTCTCGGCGGTTGCACCTGATGGTGGCCAGCTCTGGCGATTCAATGGTGTTGGTGCTGCGGGTGGCGAGTCCACTCCGGCGGCGACTCCGGTTGCCGATGCTGGCAGCGATGGCGCGAGCGTGACGCTGGTGAACGGCGAAATTCAGCCCGCAGAGCTGACGATTGCCGCCAACACCGATGTCACGATCTCGGTCACGAATGAAGGAACATTCGGCCATGATTTCACCCTGGAAGACCAGGGGATGGGCACTTCACTGTTGGATCCCGGTAGTTCCGAAGATGTGGTTGTGAACCTGGCAGCCGGAACATACGTGTACTACTGCTCGGTACCCGGTCACCGGGAGGCAGGTATGATGGGAACGCTTACAGTCGAATAATCACGGAATCGAACAGGAGTTGTCCGGTTGGACAACTCCTGTTTTGTTATTTCCCGGCAACCATATCTTTGTACTCTGGATTCCGACTGATCCACGAGTCGATGAATGGGCAGGTAGGAGTCACGCGCATTTCATCATCCATTTTGCGGATCATATCCAGTGACTGCCGCGTGAGTTTTGATGCGACTCCCTGTCCTTCATATTCCGGAAAGACCAGCGTATGCGGCAGGTCCATAACTTTCCCGTTTACCGTGTAATCGATGTAGCCGAGCAGGGCTCCGCCGGCGAACGCTTCAAAGCGGGATTCCTCTTCATTTCGGCTGACTGTAACGTCGTTCATTTTTGCTTCCTTCCATATTCAAAGTACCTCTCCGTTCGCAACATCCGTTCCAGCTATAACCACCCTTGCGCTTCAGCAATGCGTGCTGCGTCGATCCTGTTAGCGGCACCCACTGTAGTGATGGCTTCCGAGAGGTAATTGCGCACGGTTCCTTCAGTGAGCGCGAGTTCATTGGCCATTTCACTGACAGACCGCCCCAGCAAGGTGAGCCGGAGCAGATCGCGCTGGCGCGGCGTGAGCGGATTCTCGCCGAGGGTGAGCGCGGCCATGGCGAGATCGGGATCAATGGCGCGTCCGCCGGCGTGGACCTGTCGGATCGCGTTGGCGAGTTCGGATGCCGGAGCATCCTTGACCAGGAAACCGACGGCTCCGGCATCGAGCGCGGATCGGAGATAGCCGGGTCGGCCGAAGGTGGTGAGGACGATGCAGCGAGTATTCGGCGACCGGGTTTTGACTTGCGCGATAGCTTCGATCCCGTTCATGCCGGGGAGTTCGACATCCACGAGAACGATATCGGGGCTCGATTCCGCGAGACGACCCAGGGCAGATTCGGCATCGGCACATTCGGCGACGATCGCGAGATCGCGCTCCAGTGCGAGGAGCGCAGCGAGCGCGCCGCGCACCATCGCCTGATCCTCCACGATCATCACCCGAATGCTCATACAGGAATCCTGACGGTAAGGGCGTGTCCGGAGTCTGTGGACCGAAACTCAATGCCACCATTGAGTTCATCTACACGCTGCTTCATTCCTGCCATCCCCTGCCCCTTGTGATCATCGGTTACCGGATTCCTGCCATTATCGGCGATGTTGAGGATGTGGTGTTGATCGCGCTGTGAGAATTCGATCTCGCAGCGGGATGCTCCACTGTGCTTGATCACATTCATCACGCCTTCGCGCAGACACCAGGCGAACGCATCGGCGATGTCTTCGGGAATGTCCGCATAATCGCCATTGATAGCGACATCGATCTCCATCGATTGCAGAAGTTCTTCCGCACGTTCGATCTCGGCCGGGAGCGAGAGGTTGGTTTCACCTGCGATGCTGCGTCGAACTTCAGCGGAAAGGGAGCGACTGAGCTGCTCGATCTGCTCCAGTTCGTCGGCAGCGCGGGATGGATCATCCGGCAGGAGTCGGCGGGCGAGCTCGGCCTTGAGCGTGATCTGAGTCATTGAGTG
>CAZYDY010000182.1:0-4853 GCA_964646245.1 uncultured Sphaerobacteraceae bacterium | reverse complement strand
CCCTGCCGCGGCGGACAGGCAGGCGCTTGGCGTCACACACAACCTCAAGCCTTCTGTACCGGAATACATGCGTGATGGCAGTACCACTCACCTGAGCGTGATTGATAGTGAGGGCAACGCCGTCAGCCTTACGCAAACATTGCTCGCATTGTTCGGTAGCCGCGTGACTGTACCGGAAACCGGGGTGCTTATGAATAACGGCATGATGTGGTTTGATCCCGAACCGGGCCATCCGAACAGTATTGCGGGCGGCAAGCGTCCACTGGCCAACATGGCGCCCACAATAGTCGTGAAGGACGGAGCAGTTCTTGCGAGCCTGGGGGCGAGTGGCGGGCGTAAAATCATGAACTGCAACGCCCAACTGGTGATGAACTTCGTCGATTCCGGTATGTCTGCACAGGAAGCGATCTCCGCACCCCGCATTGATTGCAGCACATCGACGGTCTTCGCAAGCCAGCGGATCGACGAATCGATCCACGAATCACTCGCGGAGAAGGGATACGATATCAGCGTGCGTCACGAAGGGCTACTCACGTCGGATTTCAGTAGCCCGGTCGCGGTTCGCAGGGCGGCCGATGGCACGCTCGACGGTGGTGCTGACCCCTGGTATTTCACTGCAACAGCTATCGGTGTGGAGGGTGAATAAATGACGAACGAAGAACACGATCTCACAATCATGAAATGTGAAGCCTGTCATATCGGCGCTCCGAAAATGGAAGAGGAAGAAATCACCAGTCTCATGCCGCAGATCCCCGAATGGGAGCAGGTAAGTGTGAAGGACGTTCCTCGCCTGCGCCGCACGTTCAAATTCGATGGTTGGTTGCCAGCGGTTGAATTCGTCAACCAGGTGGCGCAAGCCGCTGAGGAGAACGACCACCATCCCCAAATCCGGCTCGAGTGGGGCAAGGTGCAGGTGAGTTGGTGGACCCACAAGATCAAGGGCCTGCACAAAAACGATTTCATTATGGCAGCGAAGACAGACAGTATCTGGCGAACACAACAATAACGCGCACCTGCTGCCGAAAGAATTCTGTACACCACTGCATAAGCGTGTCACAATAGGCGAAACCATCTTTGTGGATCAGCGACGAGGCTGGTACTATCCCGTGCGCAGCATTTGTGCCCGGATCTACGTATCTATTTTCCGATCAGTGGATCGGGGGAGGAACGCATAGTGATGAACGAACAAGAACGTCGTAGCCATCTTGCCGGTATTTTTGGCATGCATACCAATCGCCGCACGGCGCTTAAGGCCGCTGCAGCAGCAGGGTTGATTCCGGTAATCAGCAGCTCCACGGTTGCTGCACGCGCCGCAGCCGCCGCGCAGGATGCTACCCCGAAAACCGGTGGAACCATGGTGGTTCTCGCCCAGGATTCAATCGAAAGCCTGAGCCCGGAAGATACAGGTGAAACTGCCCAGTGGGTGGCCATTACCAACGTATTCGAAGGCCTGTACATGGTCAACGAGCTGTACGAGCTTGAGCCAGTGCTGGCAGACAGCTATGAGCCCAGCGAAGACGGCCTGACCTACACCTTCAAGCTGAAGAGCGACGTCACCTTCCATAATGGCGATCCGTTCACCAGTGCCGATGTGGTGTACACCTACAACTGGATCATGGACGAGGCCAACGCCTCCACCCGTCTTGCCAACTTCGAGCTGGTTGAGTCCGTTGAAGCTCCAGATGACACCACCGTTGTCGTCACCCTTTCCGAAGCTGATGTCACCTTCATGGTGAACGTGGCCACCACGTTCATTCAGCCAGAGGGTTACCACAGCGAAGTCGGTGAGAACGATTTCAAGGTCGCCCCGGTTGGTACCGGTGCGTTCAAGTTCGGTGAAATGAACCCGCAGCAGCGCATTCGCCTGGATGCGTACGAGGATTACTATCGCGGTCGCGCACATCTCGATTCATTCCAGATGGACGTGGTACCGGAAGCCGCCGGTCGCATGAGTGCGCTGGAATCTGGCCAGGCCGATAACAGCATGTGGGGCCTGAACGCGGAAGATAACACCACGCTTCTGGAAAGCGGCAACTTCACCGTGTTCCAGACGCAGCAGATTGCCACCAACCACTTCCCGTTGAACAACACACATCCATTCCTGGGTGAGAAGGCTGTGCGCCAGGCGCTGATGTGGGCGCTCGATCGCCAGGCCTTCGCTGATGAAATCTTCCTCGGCCAGGCTGTGGTTGCCACCAGCAACCTTTCGCCAGCCGTCGCTGAGTACTACAACCCGGATGTGGCCCAGTACGGCTACGATCCTGAAAAGGCCAAGGAAATCCTGGAAGAGGCTGGCTGGGTTGAAGGTAGTGATGGTATCCGTGAGAAGGATGGCGTTCGTGCCGAGTTCACCATGATGGTGTTCCAGGGCGATACCCAGCGCCGACCAGAAGCCGAAGTTGCCCAGCAGTGGTGGCTTGAGATCGGTGTCGATTGCACCCTGCAGGAAGGCGTCACCAGCGAGATCCTTGGTGGACTTCGCGAAGGTGAGTACGACGCTGGCCTGTTCAACTGGGTCTACGGCGGCTCCAATGGTGATCCGGACGCACGAGATACCCTCGGCACCGGTGGCGCCAACAACTTCTTCATGTGGTCGAACGAAGAAGTGGATCAACTGTTGAGCGATGGTATCCGTGAGCTTGATCACGATACACGCGTTGGCATGTACAAGCGCATCCAGGAGATCGTTGCCGAGGAACTTCCGTTCCTTCCGCTCCTGAACCTGGAGACCATGGCCTTCTACAACAATCGCATTAAGGGTCTGCCAGAAGAAGTACTCGTTACAGATAACGTGTACCCGAAGGCATACCAGTACTGGATTGATGAAGAGGCATAATCGCGTTCATACTGAGCCCGGGCACACATGTGCCCGGGCTTAAGTTTCGCTACCTGATTGATGCGTTTTCACGGGATGCTACATGATCTCCTACCTCATCAAACGACTCTTGCAGGGCGGATTGGTACTTTTCCTGGTGACATTCTTCACCTTTACGGTGATGTACTTCATGCCAGGCGATCCCGCTCGCACCATGGTTGGGCAAGCTCGTGTAACCGATGAACAGCTTGAGCTGATTCGCGAAAAGTGGAACCTGAACGACGGGTTCTTCGAGCGCTACTGGAGCTGGATAAGCAATCTGCTTACCGGCGATCTTGGCATCAGCATGATGCGCCCGGGGCAGCCGATCACTGATATGATCCAGGGTGCCTCGTGGATGACCATTCAGTTGACCTCGCTCGCAATGCTGATTTCACTTCTCGTTTCCATTCCCATCGGTGTACTGGCCGCCACGCGCCGTAACTCCGTGCTGGATTACCTCACCACACTCGGATCAACCCTCGGTGTCGCCGTACCTAATTACTGGATTGGGATTATGGCCATCGTGCTCTTTAGTGTGAACCTTGGCTGGCTGCCTCCATACGGAGCCGATTCCTGGAAAGCCTATTTGCTACCAGTGATCGTGCTGAGCATCGAGGAAATGGCTGCGGTTATGCGCCTCATGCGCGGCACCACTATTGAGATCCTGGGTCAGGACTATGTGAAAACTGCACAGGCAAAAGGGTTGCGTCGTAATGCCATCCTTGTGCGGCACGTTGTGCGAAACGCACTCCTGCCGGTGATCACGCTTATTGGTTATCGCATGGCATTTATCCTCAGCGGTACCATCGTGATCGAGACTGTATTTAGTTGGCCCGGCCTGGGACAACTCTTCTTTGACGCTATTACAAACAAGGACTTGCAAGTAGTTCAGGCAATAGTCCTGCTGCTTGCCAGTATCGTGGTGTTGATGAATATCCTTACAGATATGATGTACGCCGTTATTGACCCAAGGGTGCGCGTACGATGACAGAGAAAACCGTCGCCACCGTCGATCAATTGGGAAAGCAGGAGAAGCGCCTCACACAGCGCCAGCGTACATGGCGTCGATTCTCCAGTCACAAGGGTGCGCTCCTGGGTATTGCTATCATTGTGCTCCTCGTGTTTATCGCACTGACGGCCCAATGGTTCGCACCATATAACCCGAACGAAACCAATCTCCGCCTCCGAGGTGCATCGCCCTCAGCCGAGCATATCTTCGGCAACGATGATATCGGCCGCGATATCCTCAGTCGCATCATGTATGGCTCGCGCGTTGCGCTCATGGTGGGGATCATCTCCACCACCATCGCCGTCACCATCGGTGTACTCGTAGGATCCATGGCCGGATACTTCGGCGGCTGGGTCGATTCGGTGCTGAGCCGACTTATCGACACGCTGATGGCGTTCCCGATTCTGGCACTGTTGCTGACGCTTTCGGCCCTGCTTGGCCCGAGCCTGCGCAACGTCATCATCATTGTCGGGGTAACGTTCTGGGCCAGTTACGCCCGTGTAATCCGGGCTGAGGTATTGAGCCTGCGCGAACGTGATTACGTGCTCGCGGCCCGTGCATCCGGTGCCAGCGATCGCCGCATTATCCTGCAGCATATCGTGCCGAACGCCATCGGCCCGGTCATCATTCTTGCCAGTCTCGCGATTGGTGGCGTGATTATCTTCGAATCGGCCCTGTCGTTCCTTGGCATGGGTATTAGCCGCCCGACACCAAGCTGGGGCACCATGTTGAGCGATGGACGCGATCACATCAGGAACTACCCGCACATTGCAATCGCGCCGGGCCTGGCCATTTCCGTGACTGTGTTGGCTTTCAACCTGATCGGTGACGGCCTGCGCGATGCGTTGGATCCGCGCGAACGAAGTTGAGCATGAACCGCCGCCGACTCATAACCACCGCCTCTGCCACCGGAGCACTCGCCCTGGCTGGTGGAGGCGCGTGGTGGTACCTGCGTGAGGATGATGACCCCAGGGGCGCCAGCGATCG
>CAZYDY010000181.1:0-4876 GCA_964646245.1 uncultured Sphaerobacteraceae bacterium | reverse complement strand
GAGGATGGCACCTACACCCTCTACACCGATGGCGATAACTGGAAGCCGCAGTACAACACCGTCACTGTTTCCGGTGGGGACGTTCATATTGATGTCACCCAGTTCAAAGGCGGCGGCCGAGGCAACTAGCCGGGTTTCGTACAGCTGATTCGTGGGAGGGAGGGCAGTTCGCTGAACTGCCCTCCCTTTCTTTGTTCCTTCTATAGAGAAGGTATTCCTGGGCTCTCAGCGTGGGGCGACATTCCTCATCACAAAACCGCTCGCCGCAATGGCAGGGAACTCGTTCAGGCTTAAGCTCAAATCCTGTTTCGGCACGGAGTAGGTCATCCGGTTGGTTAGCATGTGCGCCGCCTGTTTCATGAGCGCTATCGTGAGCCACTCGCCAGGACAACGGTGCCCCGTTTCAAACTCCCCTGCTCCCTGCGGAATAAGCGAGAACGCGCTGCCGTCCCAGCTGTTCATCTGACCGGGATCAAACGTATCCGGGTTATCCCACGCCCGCGGGTCACGATTGGTGCCGTACAGATCAAGCAATACCCACTGTCCTTCACGAATGCGATGCCCTCTCCAGCTGATATCACGCAAAGCCACACCGCCAATGAAGGGGAAGAATGGCGAAAAGCGACGAACCTCCTGCACAAACTGCTCGCGGTCACTTTCATATGAAGAGCCAGCGAGTCTCCGGCTCTCCGGATACCGCTCCAGTGCGTGCGCTTCATGAACAATGAAGTGCCCGATAGCAACCGTCGGTCGCAGAATGTTGAGTAGCTCGACGGCAGCATGCTTCACTGAAAGGAGCTCGCCATGGAGATCACGGTGATTTGCAATCTGCTCCACTGGCGATCCATCGGGCACCTCCAATTCGCCAGATCGCACCCTGCGAATTACCTTTCTCGCCCAACGCTCACTACGCTGACGAAGGAGCTGTGCCTTCCACATTGTGGGCCCGATAGCGCCAGCGCCAGCAACCATTGCAGAAAGCTCGGATGTACGGCGGGAGAGATTACGCGAACCAAGTTGGATCCCGGCCCATTCGCAGGCAGCCCGACAGAGAATACGCTCCACCTCCGCCAACAAAACGATCTCTTCTCGTTTGGCCCATTCTGCAATCGCTTCAAGCCAGGCACGTTCCGCAATATCGAGCATTTGTGCGATGCGCTCCGGCGTCATCATCGCCATGAACATCGCCTTGCGATGTCGATGTGCACGACCATCCAGCGATTGCACACTGCCTTTATCCTGCAGCAATCGATTGGTGGTTGGCGGCATGGCTCCCACGCGTGTGAAGTTACCTTCCGTATAAAACATCTCGGCGGCATCGGCACCATGAACGCAGATGACATCACGAAGCATGAGGCGGGTACGAAAGATATCGGAGCCGTGTTTGCGCACCCGATTCGGAATGAACCGGTAACCCTCCCGAAGAAGAACGAGGGTGCTATCCGGGAGTTTTTCGCGTGGAATGCTGGTCATGATGGCCTCCTGGAGCGGGACTGAATTAAAGAACCTTCATCGCAATACGTGTTCCCCAACGTGCTCCGGCACGACTCTTCACCAGAAATCGAATGGCATTTCCCCACCAAATAGCACTACGCAAACCGGCATGAACCCCGGTAATTGAACTGGCCCATGCTGGCACATCATTTGCGTATAACGTTTCCCCGAAATGTTCAGTTCGGTTTCACATCATCCTTTCAGGAGGTTCATCATGAGAAGGTCCACGCGCTCTCCATTCTTCGTCTTTAGTGCGGTACTCGGCCTTGTTCTCGCAATGGTTGCCGGGTCTACGGCCGTCTTTGCGCAGGGCACACCTGCCGCGGACGACACAGTAATGCATCCCGCGCATATCCATGCGGGAATGTGTCCCGAGCCCGGCGAGGTGGTTTTCCCGCTGGAGAATGTCGTGCCATCCGTGGGCGACGCCACCGATACATCCATGGCCACACCCGATGCGATGAGCTCACCGGCCGCTGATACCGCAATGACCGATGCGTCGGAAGCTACCGACGATGTTATGGGTATGGAAAGTACAACGACCGTAGAAGCATCGCTTGAAGATATTCTGGCTGACGATCATGCCATTAATGTCCATATGAGCCCGGAGCAGATGGACCTCTATATCGCTTGCGGCGATATCGTGGACGAAGCCGAGGACGGCGAGCTGGTAATCGAACTGGAAGAACTCAATGATTCGGGTGTCAGCGGCGACGCGACACTCACCGATAACGGCGATGGTACAACCACCGTGGTGATTCAACTCCGCCATGTAAACATCAACGAGCAAGGCACACCGGAATCAACGCCACTCCCCTAAATGACCCACATTCGATGAAACCGAACTGAACAGGCACAGGGCTCCGGCAAGGTTGCCGGAGCCCTCTGTCATTAGGAGCAACTTCGGCTCATCGTTCCGGTCTCTTGTTACGACCCACCAACGAAAAGACAGAAGGGGTGTCCCGCAGGATCCCGCATCACTCGCACGGAATCCTGCGGTTGATACGGATCGAGCCGGGCACCACACTCCAATGCCCAGGCTACAGCCGCATTCAAATCGTCCACCTGAATATCGAGATGCTGGGTGATGTGCTGCTCGCCTGGTTGACTCGGCCACACCGGCGCCTGCCATTGGGATTCGTATTCGAAGTTGAGGGTGATTTGACCCAAGGCACTGCTGGTACGTACCTGCGCCCAACCAGCGTCCGTCGGCTCTCCCTCTCGCGCGGCCTCATCCGTTGTGATTTCCCCACCGAGCAGCGTGGCATAGAACCTCGCCAACTCTCGCGGATTCGGTGCTCCAACCGTGACAGAAGTGAGCTCCAGTCTGGGAGATTTCATTGTTCACCTGCTCCTCTTACGTCCAGACAACGCGGGTGTTCTTTCACCTCAACCGCCGGGTTCCAAAACGCGCACATCGTGTGCCATTCATTTCACTTGTCACATCCAATACTTCCCAAACTATAGCTGCTATGCGAAGATAGATATGCAGGGAAGTTCCTGCATCACAACGTGAACCAAAGGAGCCCTACACATGCCCAGACTCAGCGATATCAAATTGCTCAACCCCGGACGCGAAGCACTCGGCGAATTCAGCAAGGCCGTCAAATCCACCACGGTTGAAGAAACAACCCTGGAACTCGTGCGGATTCGCTCGTCGCAGATCACCGGCTGCGCTCGCTGCCTGGCTGCGCACTGGAAAGTCGCGCTCGGGTTGGGAATGCGAGTCGATCACCTTGCGATGATCGACGTGTGGCGTGAAGCCGAGATATTCTCCCCGCGCGAGCAGGCAGCGCTCGCCTGGACTGAGGCACTCACACGCAACGCCGATACCCATGTGGATGATGCCCAGTATGATGCTGTGCGTGAGCACTTCAGCGAAGAGGAGATGATCGACCTTACCTGGGCGATCCTGACGATCAACACCTGGAATCGTATCAACGTCGCGTTTGGCACGGGCAAGGCATTCCCGTTTGAAGTACCGACCGAGCAGTTGGCTGCCGACTAGGATGAATTCATAAAGAGTTCATCTTCATTTCAGGGTGTGTTCAGCCCACGCCTTGATACTAAGGGTGTTGAAGGGAACAGATAGCCCCATTCAACATCTCTCCTCCCCACCCACGGTTAACCGGCGTCGAGCATCTGCTCCGCCGGTCTTTCCGTTTTTCGGGCATGTCACGTTTTCGTATGGCTCCCCGTCAATTAACCAGAACCGGAAGTCGAATCCGGTTAAGACGGAAAGGACCAGGAATGATTCGCTCACGAACCGCTTCACGATTCATCAACTTCTTCGTTAAGGAGGGACAGGATAACGCCCGTATCTCCGATCCATCTGTGCTCATACCAGCACGCAAGGCGCTGCTGAATGTGCAGAAGTTCGCCAATGGCGGCAAGGTCGATCCCGAAATCGGCGAGTATGTAAAAATCCGGGCTTCACAAATCAACGGCTGCGCGTACTGCCTCAGCATGCACTGGCGCGATGCACTCAAAATGGGCATGCGACCAGATAAGCTAGCCACCCTCGAAGCCTGGCGCGAGGCGGAGTGGTTCACACCGAAGGAGCGTGCCGCCCTCGCATGGACCGAAGCCCTCACGCATCTCAACACGCATGACGTCACCGATGATCTCTACGAAGCCTGCCGCGAGGTGTACTCGGAGCAGGAGATGATTGATCTCACAGTTGCTATCATCGCTATTAATAGTTGGAACAGACTCAGCGTCGGGTTCGGCACCCAGCCGGATCCATTCAGCCTGAATGGAAACCAATGAGCCAGGAAGCCACCTACCAGGAAACGTATCCGAAATTGTTCGCCCTCGCCTATCGCATGACGGGTAGCGTGAGCGATGCCGAAGATGTGATCCAGGAAGCGTGGACCAGGTTACTCGATCAGCCTGCCGGCAAGGTCGACTCACCCCCGAAGTGGCTCTATCGCACGGTATCCAATCTTTCGATCGATGCTCTCCGTTCTGCCAGCCGCACAGCCACGGGTTATCACGGCCCGTGGCTGCCAGAACCGATAACGCCAGATACCTACTTCCGGAGCCCCGAAGCGGAGGTGCTGGTGCGGGAGGATATCAGCATGGCATTGCTGCTTATGCTGGAAAACCTCTCGCAAGTGCAGCGGGCTGTTTGGGTGCTGCGCACCTCCCTGGAACTCTCGTTCGCCCAAATCGGTGAAATCGTCGATCGTACCGAGCAGACGTGCAGGCAGATATTCCACCGTGCCAATAAATTGATGGTTGGATCAAGCGATCAGAAGCTGCACACTGCGCCGTCACCACTTGTGGAAAGATTTCTCGGCGCCGTGCAATCGGGCAATGTCAGCGCGGTGGCAAACCTCCTCATGGAGGACTCCACCTGGATCGGTGATGGTGGTGGCGT
>CAZYDY010000180.1:0-4911 GCA_964646245.1 uncultured Sphaerobacteraceae bacterium | reverse complement strand
TTCACCACGCACTTGCGCACGTTTTCCAGGCTTGGAATCTCGTACATCACATCCAGCAGTACATCTTCAATGGCTGTGCGAAGTCCACGCGCGCCAGTCTTGCGCTCCTGCGCCTGCTTGGCGACGGCGGCAATTGCGTCGTCAGTGAACTCGAGTTCCACATTGTCCAGGTCGAAGAACTTCTGGTACTGCTTCACCACAGCGTTCTTCGGCTCGGTCAGGATGCGCATGAGCTCGGCCTCGGTGAGGTGATCGAGCGCGACGCTGACGGGCAGACGACCAACAAATTCCGGAATCAATCCGTACTGCATCAGGTCGTCGTGGGTCATTTGTGCAAGCGGGTTGGCGACCTTTTCAGATGCAGCCTTCACGTTGCCGAAGCCCATATTGGACTGCTTGTTGATGCGCTTCTCGACGACTTCTTCGAGACCTTCGAACGCACCACCACAAATGAACAGGATGTTCTTCGTGTCGATCTGAATATATTCCTGGTGCGGGTGCTTGCGTCCGGCCTGCGGCGGAACGTTGGCAACCGTGCCTTCGATGATCTTGAGGAGCGCCTGCTGCACACCTTCACCAGAGACATCACGGGTGATGCTCGGGTTGTCGGATTTGCGGGCGATCTTGTCGATCTCATCGATATAGATGATGCCGCGCTGGGCACGCTCCACATCACCGGCATTCTGGATCAGGCGGAGCAGGATGTTCTCGACATCCTCACCAACATACCCGGCCTCGGTGAGGGCAGTGGCATCGGCGATGCTGAACGGCACGTTGAGGACCTTTGCCAGCGTTTGTGCCAGGTAGGTCTTGCCCGAACCGGTAGGGCCCACAAGCAGCACATTGCTTTTTGCCAATTCGATATCGTCATCGAGATCGGCATTAATGCGCTTGTAGTGGTTATATACGGCCACCGAGAGGATCTTTTTGGCGCGATCCTGCCCGATGATGTAGTTGTTCAAATGTTCATAGAGAGAGCGGGGAGTAGGGATGGTGCCATCGCCTTCACCGAGCTCGAAAGATGTCTCCTTCGGCTCCTCCTCATTGATGATCTCCTTGCAGAGCTGCACACACTCGTCACAGATGTACACCTCGTTCGGGCCAGCAATCAGGCGGCGAACTTCCTCTTGCCCCTTGTTGCAAAACGAGCAACGATATCGCATGTCTACCTCATATTTCAGGTGAATCGACGGTAATTACTTCTTGTCGTCGTCTTCGTCGCCATTCTTGCCGATCTTGCTCAGATCGAGTGCCGCCGGCTCAAGTACCTTGTCTACCAGACCGTACTCGCTGGCTTCATCACCAGTCATGTAGTAGTCGCGTTGGGTATCTGCCTTCACCTTGTCGAATGTCTGGCCCGTGTGGTCAGCCAAGATGTTGGTGAGGGTCTCGATGACGCTGAATGTCTCGCGGGCCTGGACCTCGATATCCGGAATCGCACCGCGGAAGCCACTCGATCCCTGGTGGATCATGATGCGGCTGTTCGGAAGCGCAAAGCGCTTGCCTGGTGCACCTGCGGCGAGCAGTACTGCCGACATTGATGCGGCCATACCAACGCAGTATGTGCGGATATCCGGACGCACCATTCGCATGGTGTCGTAGATTGCCAGTCCGCTATAAACCTCGCCACCTGGCGAGTTGATGTAGAGATGGATATCTGCTTCCGGATCGTCATGCTCCAGGAAGAGCAGCTGCGCGATCATCAGGTTGGCCATTTGGCTTTCAACCGGAGTACCGAGGAAGATGATGCGATCTTTGAGCAGGCGAGAGTAAATATCAAATGAGCGCTCACCACGGTTGGTGCTCTCGATAACCATTGGGATAAGTGCGTTGATGTCCGGGTTTTCCATTCAGGATCCTTTGTGAGTGAGATAGTGCCCGAGTCAATTGCGGAAGCGTGAACGCGGGCGACGTTAGATTCAATTTCAATAATACTCCTCGCGGCAAGAAGTGACACTCATTCCATTGCGCAAATGATTGCGGTAGGAGCATCCTGCACCCGGGTCATGGCAATGAAAGCGCGCCGGGTTCCCTTGCCGCGCAGGCGTTTGGTGATTGTTGGCACATCTCCGGGAAGACCCCGGCGCCTGATATCAATTGGCCCAATATCCAGGGCTTTCAACGCCTGCCTGATTCGCTTCTCGTGCCACGGTAACACGTCGAGAATTCTCCAGCTGGTGACGAAGGGAGAATCTGAAGGAGCGTCGCTGACGAGGAAGCCGATTTCAGGATCGATTAATTCAGCATTGAGTATCGATGCCAGTTCTCGCACCAGGCCGGTATTTGTGACCGCCGGGTTCACATCGTGGAGCCATTGGCCAGGTTCAGGCTCCGTGAACTGGAGGACATCCATGTGGCTGCCGTGAATGGAGTGAACTTCCCCGTTTGCGATCACCGTCGCCCGGTGCGGTGGAACCCGATACTCGCCGTGTGACGCGAACTCACCGGCCACTTCCGGGCTCCACAATACCGCTTCCTTAAGATCGTTTCCGAGTGCGATCAACTCCAGCTCCCAGCCTTCCGGGACCATTTCGTGTGGGATGCCAGGAGCGGTCTTAATCCCGACGGCAGCTGCCCGGTCAGCCAAAGCCACCGACCAATCGACCGACGGGTCGCTCTGGTAGCCTGTACGCCTGCCGGATCCAAGTCGCCTGGCCGGATCAATAAAGACCGCATCCCAGGGCTGAATGGGAACTTCTTCCACGCTCATGAGAAGGGGAGTGAGATTCGCCGTGCTGTGATACACACGGGCGTTGTGCCCGGCGAGAAAGAGATGCACGGGATCGCGATCCACGGGAGTGACGCGCGCGTCGAGCCCGGCCAGTGCAATGAGGTCACCGCCGATCCCACAGCAGAGCTCCACGATGTGATCGTACTCCTGATATCGATTCGCCCGATACCTCGCGATGGCTTCACTGGTGGATTGCTCAAGGCCGGCGCGGGTGAAGAGCATCTCTTCGGCACGAGTGAATTTCCCGGCGGCGCGCTCTCGCAAATCGAGTTGTGTAAGGATCAGGGCCGCGCGCTCGGGGTCGACTCGCTTGCGGAGCGTTTCGCCGATCTTGAGATCACTGATTCCTTCCGCGCGCATCGACGTAGCAACCGAAAGTTCGGCAGCACCCTCGTCGCTCGCGAGCCAGTGATAATGGTGTAAGGAATCGTCCATCGCTCTTAACCAGTAATGCGGACGGAGCATGCTCCGTCCGCATTCACCTTGACTGAATTATTCTGCGTCTGCTTCTGCAGCCTTCTCGAGGCTCTTCGGCAGGCGGTAACCATGCGCTTCGGCTACGTCACCACTGGCGAAGTAGATTTCGGCGGTGGTTTTGCCGTAGCTCGGCGACTCTTCCGGATGGTAGATCTTGCTGGTGGCGTTGCCCTTCAGCGGGAATCCCTCTGGAATGTCGTTGGTGCCGTCACCGGCTACCCAGTCCGTGCCTTCGCCTTCTGTTGGCAGCTTCTTGCTACGGGTTGGGGCAGGAGCGGCTTCCTCGTCGTCAGCCTTCTCTTCGGCCTTTGTCTCGGTAGCAGCTTCCTCTTCCTTGGGCTCCCAACCATTCAGCACCGCACCCTTGCCTTCGGTGGCAATGTCGATGATGTGATTGGTGAGCTTGCGCTCGAAGAGATCATTCTTCAGCACATTGCGGAAGTACTCACCCTGGTAGACCTCGCGCATGCGGCGAGCGCGCTCCACGGCTTCAGTATCGTTCTCGTCTGGATTGAGGTCGCCACCAGCGATGGTGTTGATCTCGTTATCGATGTCCTCGTCGGTGACCTCGATGTTTTCCTTCGCAGCGATTTCCTGAAGGATCATGGTGTTGCGCAGGCGACGCTCGGCTTCAGGACGGAGTTCAGCCTTCATGGCTTCCTCATCCTGGCCGCTGAACATCAGGAACTGCTCCCAGGTGATGCCCTGCTTCTGCATGTCTTCCTTGCGGTGGCTGAGTTGGTGCTCGGTTTCTTCGTCGATCATGACCGCCGGGATATCGATGGTGGTGGTCTCTGCGACCTTCTCGACGATCTGGTTCACGACGCTGGTGCGACCATCGCTGGTTTTACCCTGGTGGATGTCGGCATAGATCTGCTCGCGCAGTTCTTCCATGCTCTCGGCACCGGTGATTTCCTTGACGAGTTCAGGCGTCCACTCTGGCAGGTCGCGCTCCTTCACACCCTTGAGCGTGACGGCGTACTTCAGCTGCTTGCCACGAATCTTGGGATCGGCGGATTCGTCGTCCTCTTCGAAGAAGACTTCGAATTCGTCGCTCTGGCCCGGCTCGAGGTCTTCGATGCGCTCGCGGAGCTGCTCCAGCAGGTTGGTTTCACCGAGAATCCACTCGGCGTCCGTAACCGGCTCCTGGAACTCTTCCTCGCCTTCGTGCACGGTGTAATCGATGGTGACCTGGTCGCCTTCAACCGGCTTGCGGCCTTCGACTTCCTTCCACTCTGCCTTCTGCTTCTGCAGGCGGTCGAGTACTTCCTGGACGTCTTCTTCCGTAACCGCGGCATCTACCGGATCAACGCGTACAGCGCTGTAATCGCCGAGCTCAACGGTTGGGTACACGGGCACATCCACCACGAAGGAGAGGGTTGGTTCCAGCTCCATGTTGGTGAGTTCCGGATCGCCGACCGGACTGATGTCTTCGTCCTTCAGTGCCTGCTGGTAGAGCTTGTCCATCAGCTTCTCGGCAGCATCCTGCGCGAAGACCTGGCGACCGCCATAGAAGCGCTCCACCATGGACTTCGGAGCCTTGCCCTTGCGGAAGCCTGGAATTTGTACGTTGCGAGCCTGCTGGGTGATGGCAGTATCGATAGCCTTCTGGAACTCGTCATCGTCAGCTGTAATATTCAGCTCAACGATGCTGCCCGGCTTGCGTTCGGTGGTGAGTTTCACGCGTGCGCGTCCCTTCCTTA
>CAZYDY010000179.1:0-4931 GCA_964646245.1 uncultured Sphaerobacteraceae bacterium | reverse complement strand
TAGTTCTCGATGGTCTTGTGATACTCGAGATGTTCATGAGTGATGTTGGTTACGCCGGCCACGTTGAAAGGCGTGCAATCCAGCCGGTGCATATGGAGCCCGTGGGACGTTGCCTCGAGCACAACTGCCTTCGTGCCGACCTCCACCATTTGCCGAAGGAACCCCTGTACCAGATGCGACTCAGGAGTGGTTTGATGTCCGAGCGACTGTTCTGAACCGTCTCCAAACTGCATACCGAGGGTACCGATGAGGCCAGTCTGGATGCCGGCTTGCCTCAGGATCCAGGTGATGAGCGAGGCCGTGGTGGTTTTACCGTCTGTGCCGGTAAGGCCGATGGTGGTGAGCTCACGACCGGGATGGCCAAAAAACTCGGCAGAGATCGGGGCAAGATCTCGGCGGGTATCGCCGACGATAATCGCCGGGTGATCAATTCCATCGGGCATCTCTTCGGCCAGGATCGCTGCCGCACCATTTTTTATTGCCTGAGTAATATAGGCATGCCCATCAAAGTCGCTGCCGCGCAGGGCCGCAAAAAGATCTCCCGACTGCACGTTACGGGAATCGATAGTGATACCGGTGACTTCTGCGTTACCAACGACTTTGGCGGACTCAACAACCCCGGAGAGGTCGGTGATCATCGCCCGTCTCGGTTGTACGTGGGGGCGAAGGGTCATGGGTTACTCCGCGATAACGCCAAGCTTGCGAGCAAGCCACGGAAGGCCGGGGATGTACTGGATTTCTGCTGTTTCCGGGAAGGTAACGATGTCGCCGCCGAATCCGGTTTTGAAACGGTAGATTCCTCGCCAGTCGTCGCCTTTGGTTCCTGCAATTGATGACTTGTCATCGCTGGTAACAGAATCGGGATCGGTTTTCGGAATTCCCCAGAGGTCGTAAATCTCACAGCCGCGATCGCGTCCCCACTTCATAGCTTCAAACTGAAGAAGGAAGGCGGCACCATGGCCACGGTGTTTCGTGCTGGAGGCACCGTACATATAGGTGGCCTTGTTTCCAAAGGATGCTGCAATCACGACTGCGCAGAGATTTCCCTCGAAACTGGCAAACACGAAGAATGCATCGTCGCCGAAGACATCGAGGAAATCCACGTAGTAATCGCGGGAGTGCACCTCGAACTCGTTACGCTCGGCAGTATCTGCAAGGAGGGCGTAAAAGTCATCGATTGCACCCAGATCGCGCACGTCCTTCACGTCCACGTCCACTCCCCGACGTGTGGCGAGGCGGACGCTGTAGCGTGTTTTCTGATGCATCTGCTTCAGTACAGTTTCATCATCAGCAAGGGGAACCATGACCGTGCGGGCTGGCTGGTTATGCTCTGGCCCGGGTTTGAGACCCTTGCCAATCATGGCGTCGCCTTCAAACAGCGGCTGATCGGGCTCGAGGATCACGTTCATGGCGCGATGGCGTCGGGCGACCTTATCGATCGCCTTCTTCACATCTGGCCAGAGTGCATCCTTGTCGCCGACCATGAGCGGCCCGCGAGGGCAATAGCCTACGCTGATGGGTCCGCGGGATCGGAACAATACCTGGGCGAACGCCTGGCCAGCGGGTGTTTGGACGTGGATTCGTTCAGGCTGCCAGCCGTAACGGGATTTGAATTCGCCCCACTTCCAGCTTTGCAGCATGTGTCCGCCATGTTCACGGAGTGCTGAATCCCAGCCATCGGCATTGGTGGTAATGGGTTGTGCAGCCTGCAACGATATGTCTCCCTGTGGTTAGCGCGTGCCAAAGACCCGACTAGTAGTCGGCGTCTTCGGCCGCCTGTGCCTCGAGTTCCTTGATGTCGGCCTCGAGTTCATTGAGTTCGGAAATGTACTGGATGGCGATGTCGATGACGTCAGCATCATCTTCGCTGGCGTGCTTGCGCAGCTCGACAAGTGATTCCAACGCTGGTTCGGTAGCGATATTCGCAAGCGCGACATACGCCGCCTCCCGCACAATCGATTCGGTATCGGTGCGGGCAGCCATCGTCAGCATGGGAATCACGGCCTCGTCGCCGCTCTCTGCCATGGCATTGGCAGCGGCTTCGCGGGCATCGACATCCTTGCTCTGGAGCTGTCGCTCCAGGAAGCGGGTGAACTTGCCGGCACCATAGACGGACATCGCCCGCATGGCACCGAGCTGCATGGTGTCGTCATCCTGCTCCACGAAGGATTCGATGATTTCATCAACATCGTCATCCATCGTGTTGTGGCTGTACGCATGCAATGCAGCGGCGCGAATAGCCGCCGGTTGAGATTCATCGACCGCCCAGTTCTTGAGCTTCAACAGGCGATCGAAATCCTTCTGATCCGTGATCAGTCCCATCTCAATGGCGACCACGTGAGGCGCGAGCGCCTGAATGGCGGCTTCCCTCACGTCGTCGTTCTCATCGCTCTCGGCCACTTCGGTGAGTGGCTTGATGAGATCTGGAATCTCGCTGAGCGCAGCTCCGGTGGCGGCGTTGAGTCGCACATCCACCGAATCATCGCTGAGAAGAGCCAAGAAGAAGCGACCGAAATCGGAGAAGGTGTGTTCGCGCGCGACCATCAGCGCGACTTCCGCGATGGTCACACGCTTTTCTTCTTCGATGTCGTTCCATACGGCCCGGAGCTCATGGACCTGTTTGCGGGTCATGTTACTGAACCCGAGCAGATCCTGAGGTGCCAGGGCATCTTCCTGGATGACCTGGAGGGAATCCTCGAAAGGCACCTCCGGATAATCGAGCTCGTACGACTCGAGATCGATATCGTCGTCCAGCTGCTCTTCGTCTACCACGTTGAGCTCGTCCAGATTCGGCTGATCGTTATTACTTGCCTGCGGCATAGGTGTATCCACTATCGTCATCGCCGGTGATGTCTTCGTGCATGTTGAGCTCGCTGCGGAGCAGTGCCTCACTCACCGGTCGTTCGATGTTGATGGCTGCCATCAGGTCCTCGAATGAGGCGAGATAGCCGCCGTTTCCGTCTTCAATACCGACGCGCTCGAAGGTTGTTTCCACTACTGTGGCGATCTTGCGGCGTTCGCGGTCGCTCATTGGCTTCACGCCTGCGAGGTTCGGGAATCGATCCTCGTTGAGCAGCCATGCATCATCCACACCACACGCGTACGTGGTTGGGCGGAAGTGGTAGCGCGGTCGCTTCTCCTCGATTTCAAGCAGGCGATCGCTCTGCTCGTCATTCGCGATGAATTCGATCTTGTAGTGACCATCGTTCTCCGTTGCGCTTACAGAGATGATGGCTCCGGGCACGAGGGAATCGAAGTAAAGGTCATCCAGCCCGAGGAAGAATCCGCCGCGGGTTGGGGTCGGGTAACGCAGTTCCACCAGGTACGTGGTGTAGAGCTGTGGAATTTCGAATGTGAACACAGCGCTGCGCTGATCCGTCAGCATTGGTGCCGGGAAGAGCTTCTGCATTTCGTCGTCGTACGGCAGCAGGCCGAGGTTCCATTCGTAGAAGGTGACGATGTGATCGACTGATTCCACGGAGCGATGTGCAACGGTTTCCGGATCGACACCATCGGTGAGGAAACGGTAATCCGAGCCAATGTCGTTCGGCTTGCGCAGGGTGGTTCCCAGTGGCGGAAGGTCCGAAACGCTCCAGAAGCGCTGGTCGCGGGTACCGACGAACTCGAAATCGCGCTCGCGGCTCAGCCAGTAGTTAAGACCGAAGACGGTGTTTGCGTACTCGGCATTGCCCGGGCGTACGCGCAGCACATCCTCGACGATCATTTCGTCGGTAAGTGGCTGCTCCTGCTCTTCGATGTATTGGCGGATGTCGCGGATATTACCGCGGCTGAGGCGATGGGCGCGATCTGTGGTCATCCAACGGCCGCCAAAGAAGGCGACATGGGAGTGACCGGAGAACTGTCGCTCCAGCATTTCTGCAAGGGCGGCGTCATCTGCACCACTGAAGTCGGTTGGTTCGCCGAGGGGTCGCGCCGGGGTTGGTGTGGGAACAACTTCCTCGAACACCGGAATTTCGGGGCGGACATCCTCAACAGGCTCAATCGGATCGGGTGAAACAGGATCGGCCTCGGCCTGCTGGGCCGGGATTTCCTCTTCGTCCGGAACCGGATCGGGCTCTGCGACGATCTCGGGGACGACGGGCTCTTCTGCCGCGACTTCCTCGATGATCGGCTCGGGATCGATTGCGTCTGCAACGGCAGCTTCAGCGGCCGGTTCTTCAGCAGCGATCTCTTCATCGGCCGGTTCTGCGAAGCCGAAGTCTTCGTCTTCATCCTCTTCGTCAAAGCCGAGCGTGTCACCAACAAACGTCGACCAACCCTCGTTTGTGCGAACAACTTCGCGCACAGGGCGTGGTCGCGGAGCCGGCTTCGGCTCGGGTGTCATGAAGCGTTCTTTAAGGTCATGCTCGTTGGGCGGCACAATATCGAGAGGCACGCGGCCTACGCGTGTGGTGACGATGACGGCATTGCCTTCATCGTCGGTCTCGATGGCGAAGACTTCCGGATTCTTTTCAACGACATCGTTCATCACCTTTTCGGTGACTTCGAGGTGCTCAGCGAGCGCGGCCACCGGAACCCGGATGACGGCGTTATCGCTCATGAAAGCACCGCGGGCACGCATTACGTTGAATGCGGCCGAAGCGGTGTCCTTAATCTTCTTGGTGCCTTCAAAGGCGAGTACCAGCTCGCCGGTTTCAGTTGTCATCAGCGTTCACACTCCTGCTGGCAAAAGCTGCCAGGATTATCGATTCTTAAGGGCCTCAACCAACTCAGCGGTGGTTAATGGGCCGTTAGCCTCGCGCAGGAGGTTCAGCAGAAAGGCAATATCTGCCTGATTCAATTGCAGCGTCTCATTTGGGCTGGCCATTCCTGGCTTACTCCTTTTTAGGTTGGAATATCTGGTTGCAGCTTGTGGGCACAACAACAGCACGTGTGGAAATTAACACGTAGCAACACCAGAGTATACCGCA
>CAZYDY010000178.1:0-4947 GCA_964646245.1 uncultured Sphaerobacteraceae bacterium | reverse complement strand
ACGCAGACTCTGGAGAACTCGAATTTCCGCAAGGTGCTATGGACCACCGAGTTCCAGCAACTCGTTGTCATGTCCATTCCGGTTGGCGGCGAGATCGGCAAGGAGGTCCACGATGAGAATGACCAGTTCATTCGAATTGAGCAGGGCCAGGCCGAAGCAGTGATCGACGGCCGGAAGATCGAATTGGGTGATGACGATGTGATCATCATCCCCAAGGGTGCCGAGCACAATGTGGTCAATACATCGTCTGATGCGGACCTGAAGCTCTACACCATTTACTCCCCGCCGCATCACAAGGACGGCACGGTCCACGCGACCAAGGAAGAGGCGGATTCGGACGACGAGCACTTCGACGGTGTAACGAGCGAATAAGACCTACGCAACGTCTCAACCTGAGAACTTCGATTGGGCTGTGGCTGATTATTCAGTCACGGCCCATTTCCTACCCTGCCTACCGGGAGCTTGACGCGTTTTCATATAATAGGAATAGATCGCCCAATCCGAGTCAAACGGGACAGGGGCGATTGGCGAGGAACTTTGAAAGGAGCCCACCAAACCGGCATTGCTTGCCGTTTGAGCTGAGCACATGCCGAGCCCGACTGTTGCACCGACAAATGCCTTCGATATCCCTAACCATTAAGGGGTGCGAGACCTGATGTCTGTGCTATAATCGGGTGTCTTGAGCGCATTAGGCGTTCATTTTTGCGTGCATTCGCGGCAATGTGATGTGGTTCTGGCGCACAAACGGGCACCCTCTCGCAAGTACGGTGTCGGCCATGGATCGATAATGAGCCCGCCAATGCGTAGTTTTACGGCAGGTATAAGGTTTATGAGCGAACAGACGAAATACGCCGTCATTGAAACCGGCGGCAAACAGTACCGTGTCTCGGAGGGTGAGTACATCACCGTCGAGCGCCTCGCAGCCGAAGCTGGCAGCGACATCACCATCGACCGTGTGCTGCTCATCGGCGGCAACGGCGAAACCAAAATCGGTACCCCGGTAGTTGATGGTGCAACCGTCACTGCCAAGGTGGACGAGCACAATCGTGGCAAGAAGATTGAAGTCTTCAAGTACAAGGCCAAGAAGCGCTATCGTCGACACACTGGTCACCGACAAGAGCAAACTCGCCTGACCATCACCGGCATCAACGGCTAAACGTCAGTTCTGCTGAGAGAGAGGACAACCCACCATGGCACATAAAAAAGGCGGCGGTTCTACACGAAACGGTCGCGATTCTGAATCAAAACGACTTGGCGTCAAGCGCGCTGATGGCGAGTTCGTACGAACTGGCACCATCGTAGTGCGCCAGCGCGGAACCCAGTTCTGGGTTGGCAACAATGTTGGAATCGGCAAGGATCACACCATCTACGCGAAGATCGATGGCGTAGTGCGATTCGAGACCATTTCCCGCCAGAAGCAGCGCATCAGCGTGTACTCGCCTGACGTCTACCCGATCGGCGGCGCCCCGGAGCTCATCACTGAGACCCCGGAAGTCGCAGCTGCTGACTAAACCTGGCTTACACCAGTACAACGGAGAATTCACTTATGAAGCCGGGAATCCACCCGAATTACCAGGAAACCACAGTTGTTTGTAGCTGTGGCAACACCTTCCAGACTCGTGGCACCAAGCCAGAGCTGCGCATTGACCTTTGCAACGTCTGCCACCCGTTCTACACGGGCGAGCAGCGCATCGTGGACACTGCCGGTCAGGTAGAGCGCTTCACCAAGCGCATGGAAGCCGCCCAGGCAGCTGCCGGTACCAAGACCAAGAAGCAGCGCCGTGCTGAAGAGCAGGCCGCCATCCGCGCCCAGCAGGAAGCAGAAGCCAAGGCTGTTGCTGACGCTGCCGCCGCTGAAGAGCGTGCCAAGCGACGCGCCGAGCGCGAGAAGCGCGAAGCCGAAGCTGCCGCCAAGGCAGAGCGTGAAGCCGCTGCTGCTGAGGCCAAGGCCGCTGCAGACGCCAGGAAGGCTGCTGCTGAAGCAGAGGCAGCCAGTGCTGAAGCACCTGCCGAAGCCGAGGAAGCCACAGCTCCTGAAGCTGAGGAATCCGCAGAGTAAACCCTGCACCACAAAGCCCGCCGGATTTGATCCGGCGGGCTTTCTCGTTTTCCCGGGAACTTCGGTTGGTTAGTCGTCCAGGCTGAAAAGCGCGAGGGGTTGATTATCCGAACGCGCTGGTTGCGGCGCCGGCTGCTGATCCGGCAGGAAGCTGCTCTGCCTTACCGAGTGCTCATCCGCATGGATGAAGCGCACGTAGCGCATCACCTGCTCCTGGCCGTCGTCACTCAAATCCCGGAAGAGCTGAAGGATGCGACGCTCTTCCTCTGATTCCTTGGGCACCAGGGCCTTATCGATAAGACCGCTCGCCTTCATCAGGTCGGAACGGGAAGCGCCAAGCGCACCAGCCAGTTTATCCAATGTGTTCAGGCTGGGCTCATTGCCGCGGCCACGCTCGATATCGCATACGTAGCTACGGCTCAGGCTGGCAGCATCTGCCAACTCACGCTGGCTCATTCCCTGCTGGGTCCTGGTTTGCCGAACCCACACGCCCAACAGCGATCCCACAGATGGAACCGGTGCCGTTGTTTTGTCCTGTTTTGTGCGTGCCATTGGGGGCCACCTCATGGTGTAAATAATGTATCTACATTCATGATACGACACATTTGACGTTTCTGTCGTACAAAACGGGTCGATTACGGCTCGTTTCTTACGTTGAACCCGTACGTGCACCCGCGATGGTATTTACCACGCCTCACATTCATAATTGATCGAGAGCTACGAAGCCGCGCTGAAGCGTCCCGGCTCACTCACATGGATAGAGGCAATACATATGGCCAAACGGTATGCGATTATCGGCGACATCATAGCGGAGCAGTTCGGAGGGGAAGTAACTCCCGGCGGAGGCGGAGCCATTGCGCTCGCGCTTCGCGATCTCAATGGAGAGGTGACCCTGCGGAGTCGCGTTGGCACGGACGATGTTGGCGATGACGTAATGAAACAAGTCAAGGCTGCCCGCATCCACCCGAAGTTTACTGACCGAATAGATGGCCAAACGTCTACGCTTACTCGCAACGAAGACGGGACATTCACCGACTGGCAGCCGCATGTGCTCATGTCCAAAGAAGCGAAGATGGATATCTACGATCTCTTCGCGCACAACGCCCTTGTACTCGATTTGTACGATCAGAGCCTGCGCCAGTTCCTGATCGATTTGCCCGCACACACGGATGGCAAGGTTCGGATGCTGACAACGCTCAGCCATCTTGATCACCTGGAACCGCAAGCTGATGAGCTTGATATTACCATGCGGTGCGACACGATTGTGGGCACCGAAGAGCAGTTCGAGAAACTCACTGGAGAAGCTGTCGCGAGTGACGCACTCGGGCTGATTTTCGAACGCATGCCACTCACCCACCTGCGCGCGGCGATAGCAGTTACACATGGCGGCATCGAGATCATTGCCCGCGACACCCGTGTGCTGAAGCCGGTACAGGATGCGATCCCGGCCTTTCTCATTCCGCAGGTCGTTGCTGGAGTGGCCTGGGGCATGGCGAACTACGCCGACTGGGACACCACAGGCAATGTCTGCCTCGACCCGTCACTCGCGAGTTAACTGATGCAACCGATCCTCCCTACCCCACCGGATCCACGCGCGCAGCTCACGGCCCAGGTAAAAATGCTGGCCGCACGGAACGGGTTGAGCCTCTCTGCAGTTACTTCAACCGAACCGTTTGAAGGACTCGCCGACTTCATGGAGCGCCACATCCGGGCCGGTCATGTGGAGGGAATGGACTGGTTTACCATCGACCGCGCCCGCTTCTCATCCGACGTGCGCAACCTGCACCCGACTGCCAAATCGGTCATCAGCTTCGGACTCTCCTACTGGAGTGGTCCTGCCGAGAAACCGGACGACGGTGTGGTCCGCGGCAAAATAAGCCGGTACGCATGGGGCCGGGATTATCACCGCATCCTGAAACGTCGGATGAAGGCACTCCAGGCTGACCTGGAGGAGCATCTCGGTGAAAAGCTCGATACGCGCATCCTGGTTGACACGGCTCGCATCGTGGAACGGGCGGTCGCTGCGAGGGCCGGACTGGGCTGGTACGGGAAGCACAGCAACATCATTGTGCCGGGAAATGGTAGCTGGGTGATGTTGGGAGAGATGCTGACTGAACTCGACCTGATGCCAGATGAGCCCCTGGACAAGAACTGCGGCAAATGCACGATTTGTATCGATAACTGCCCCACGGGTGCAATCCAGGATGCGTATACCATCCACGCACCGAGTTGCATCAGCTTCCTTACCATCGAGGAGCGCGGATCGATACCGCATGAGCTGCGACCGCAGATGCAGGATTGGGTGTACGGGTGCGACGTCTGCCAGGATGTTTGCCCCTACACCGCAGCTGCCAAACCTGTGGATGAGCCGGAAATGATGCCAGCAAGCATCAATAATCAATTCCCGAGCCTGCACTGGTTGCTGACGATGACCGACAAGGAGTTCGGCGATAACTACTTCGGCACGCCGGTGCCACGGACGAAACGTCGGGGATTGGCGCGCAACGCAGCGATTGCCCTGGGAAATGTCGGGACAGAAGCCGATATCCCGATCCTGGCGCAAACGCTCGAATCCTATGATGAACCCATTGTCCGGGAGCACGCCGCCTGGGCACTGGGGAGATTGGGAGCGCAGACCGAGTTGAGGCGTGGCGCGAACCTTGATCAGCCGGAAAGCGTGAAACTGGAGATCGAGATGGCAATCGGGTCGACTGCCAGAATGTGATTGCCATGCGACGACGCGGGCTCACGGATATAAATCCGGGGCCAGCTTAATCACCAAGCACGAAACCCCCGGCAAGGATTGCTCCTCGCCGGGGTGTTCTCAGTTCATCTTTACAACGAAACTAGGCTGCCTTGCCGGCCTTGCCCAGGGTTCGCTGGCAACG
>CAZYDY010000177.1:0-4957 GCA_964646245.1 uncultured Sphaerobacteraceae bacterium | reverse complement strand
AATCCGGAGGATTTCGAGGCGATGTCCAAGCTGGTCCGCCCGGAGAACTTCAAAAACCGCGTCTTCTACTCAGCCGACCTGGAAGCGCACACCGCCAACATCCAGCACTACATCGACCTCGGCTTCAAGGAGATTCACATCCATAACGTGAACCGCCACCAGGAGCAGTTCATCAAGGCATTTGGTGAGAAGGTTATCCCGAACCTGAAGTGGTAACAGTACGCAAAAGCGCCAGCCGGGTTTTATTCCGGCTGGCGCTTTCTGCTTAAGATTCTCTATTCGTAACGAGCGACGATCGCATCCGGCAATCGCGATTGCCCGGGAGTATCGAGCAGTGAGCGCGCTGAGTCCAGCATCTCTTCCTCAGTCAACTGCGCGAGGATGATTTCCTGCACAATGCCGTCTGCACCGATAAAGACGTGAGTGGGGTAGTTGTAGATCTGCCAGTCGTTCCGCATGGACTGGAATCGCTCGGCGATTTGCGGGTTCGTATCATCGTCGATAAACGATGAGATGAAACTCGGATCGATATAGACCGGGAACGTTCCACCGACAAGATCGCGATAACGAATCGATTGCTCCGGCGCTTCGCCAACGGAGACGGCCAGCACAACAATGCCTTCCGGCGTGAGCTCGTTGTACGCGCTGATGAACTCTGGCATCTCGGCCCGACACGGAGCACACCAGCTACCCCAGAAGTTCAGCCATACCGGCTGGCCACGGAACTGGGAGAGCTCCATCGGCGTGCCATCCTCACGCAGGGTGAAGAACGCTGGCACTTCATCGCCAACCTTCGGCAGGAGTTGCGCGTTCGTGCCACCGGTGCCGATATCGGCCCAGCCGTTACGTTCGCCCATCCACCAGGTGGCGCCAACAATCGCCACAATGATCACCAGGGCGATGACCGTGTTCTTCCTGTTTGGCCCTGCTTTTTGCTTTTGGATAGTTTCCGTACCGCTCATTGAATCCTAGAATCCGCCGTAGGCGTGAAGCCCTCCGAGGAAGTAGTTGCTGTAGTAGGTGAAGGCAGTGGCCGCGAAGCCGAACAGCAGCACATAGGCGCTACGTCGGCCGGCCCAGCCGCGCAATGTGCGTGTGTGCAAATACACACCGTACACAAGCCACGTGAAGAGTGCAGCGGTCTCCTTCGGATCCCACTGCCAGTACACGCCCCAGGCTTCATGCGCCCACACCGATCCGAGAATCAGGCCGATGGTGAACATCGGGAAGCCGATGGTAACGGCGCGGAAACCGACATCGTCCAGCATTTCGGCGCTGGGCAGCCAGTGCACATTGCGTCGCTCGGCGATCAGGTACAGGATCGCTGCACCGAATGCGACTGCAAACGTTGCGTACGCCAGGTTGAACGATCCCACGTGGAAGGTCATGATGTTGCCGGCCTGCAACGCCGGAATCAGCGGATTAACCTCGCGCATGTGATCCGGGAGCAGCCAGATGTAAATCGACATCCCGGCAGCAATCGACATGACGATCGCGCCGAGCTGCCGCACCTTGTAGGCGCGCTCGAAGATCAGGTTCATGACGCACACGAAGAACACGAACAACATGCTGTACTCGTACATGTTGCTCAGCGGGAAGTGCCCCGCCGCGCGCCATCGGGTGATTACGGCCAGCGCGAAGAAGAGCGCACCAAAGATGGTGAGCATCGATCCCCACCGGGCGTACCCGATAGGACCTTCTTCGGCGTGGAGGCTACTGGTGTTGACCGTTTGCCCGGTAGGTGTGCTGACATGTGCCCGCTGAATACGAACGCGGCCCACAGCGTAGATGATGTACATGACTGCCGCAGCAATCACCGCCATCGATCCCGCAGCAAACAAATAGAATGAAAATCGAACGAGGCCTTCCATAGCGGCTTATTCCTCCCGCTTCGTCGTTTGTAATTAAGAACAGTCTACCGTGATTCTTCCTCGGACCGCGCGTGGTTGTACAAGTACTCGTAATCGCCCTGGTTCTTCGGCGCACGTACTTCCGGAGTGGAATCCAGCACACCATTCAGTTTCGAGAGTATGGAGTAGAACTCGCGCTTGCCAGCGTAGTCGCGCTTGGCGAGTGGTGCCATCGATATCTCGCTGCCGTCATCCGTCTTGCGGAGGATTCCGCGAATACGTCGGTGCGGGAAGTAGAAGGTCACCATCAGGCCACCAACCAGGAATGCCGCCGCAATGATAAAGATGGGGATGCCCGGGTTGTACCCAACCTGCAGGATGGAATACTTGGCCTCGCGCTCGAAGGTTACCGTGTAGTTACCAACCTGCGCCGGCTGGCCCTGTGTAATCACCTGGCCCTCGGTATCGCCTGGCAAACCAATCCACATCTCTCCGGCAACCATGTTGAGCGTATCCAGCTCCGGCAGGTTCGGCGGATTGCTATCCGGCCCGATCACGGACATGCGGACACCTTCCACCGGGATATCGATGAACCCCGCCGGCGCATCCGGATTGTCCCGCGCTGTGTACAGTCCCAGCTCGGATGGGCCCGAGAACACGATGTTGCCGTTGGTATCCCGAACGGTGAAGACTGCCGACCAGCCGAACGATCCCTGGTAGACCGTGGCCGGACCATACGTCACCGGATCGTTGACGCGTACCACGCCGTTCTCTACCAGGTTGCCGTTTTCATAGATATTGATGTGGCTGGCGTAATCGATGGCGGTGCCAGCGGGGCTGTACACATCCTCAACACGAATAAGCTCCACACTCAGCCCGGTGCCATGACCCACGTTCTGGCGTGTGCCTTCGGAAATCACGAACTCGTCATCCCGGAAACCGATTGAGGAAGCCACAATGCCGCCAACCAGCAGCAGGATCAACCCGATATGGAAGGGGAATGTGCCGAACCCGCTGTAGCGGTTCTTGTCGGCGTAGATGTGCGTTTCATCATCTTTTTGCTCGGTGAGCACGCGCCAACGATTCTTCTCAAGCACGCCCCGGAGGTTGCCCACCGTTTCCTCAATGGGAGCAGCCAGGCTGTATGTGGCCTCGGTATCCGCACCCTTGAGGAATCCCCGGGTTGTGGTGACCTTCGGGTGCGCGAACGCCGCCCAGATTTGCGGCACGCGATTGAGGGTGCAAATGATGATGGCAACAGCGATAACCGCCAGCGTGATCGCGAAGATCGGCGAGCGGAACACATCGAATCCGTAGATCCAGTCTGCCACCGGCTGCAATAGCGGAATCCGGTCGGCAAACCACTGGGGTGCATCGCTCCCGCGCAGTGTGCCCAGCAGCACCAGCAAGGTGAGGAACGCGATCTCGTAGATGGCATTCCGCACACTGGTGAAGAACCGCCAAACCTTGTCGACACCACGCTCGATAGGCGAGCGACGTTCTGTTTGCGGGCGATTAATGGCTGTATCGGCCATGAAGAAATCCTGACTGGCTACAACGGAGAGGAGGACAACGCGGAAATCGTGGCCCTACAGCTCTGGTTCGAACGGCGTCCACGGGGCAACGCGAACAATCTCATTGAAAATAAGCTCGTACCATCCAAGAATCATGATGATACCCACACCAATCATTATGGCACCGCTGACAGTGGTGACCAAATGAAGGTGCTTGTTGATCTTCGGCAGGATGCCCGGCAGGGAACCAAACGCCATTGCGGCTGCCAGGAACGGCACCGCCAACCCAACCGAATAGATCACCAGCAGCCAGGTAGCGCGCTGCATATCGGCCTGGCTTGCAGCCATGGTCAGGATGGCACCGAGAATCGGACCCATGCACGGACTCCAGCCGGCGCCGAACGTCACACCAATAACGAACGACGATCCCACCGTGCCCGGCTTGCCGCCATCGAGGTTCATGTGGGCATCACGGTACAGGAACGGGATACGGAAGATACCAAGCTGGTGCAGCCCCAGCACCATCAGCATGATTCCGCCGATGCGCACCAGCCACACTGCGTTAGACCGGATGAAATCGAGCGATCCGGCGACCTCGCCAGCTGCGCCCAGTGCCGCACCGAAGATGATGAAGACCGAGCTAAACCCAACCACATAGGCAAGCGCGTTTCGCATAATTGTCGGGCGGGCACTCGCCGTCGCCTCACCAGCCGATACACCCGCAATATGCGTGAGGTAAATCGGGATCAGTGGCAGAACGCATGGCGAGGTGATACTAAACACCCCTGCCACAAACGCCGCCAATAAAGAGACATTAATTGCATCCATGCAGAGAGAACCCTTGAGACGAGAGAGCCGAACGGGACAGAACAACGGGCGAGGCTCTTCCATGCCCTACACAGTACAATGAAGTCCGGGTCTGTTGCCTACGAATGAGGAGCCCATGACCAGCCGCGATCGCAGCTATTCCACTGAAGCAATTGTGCTTGATAAACGATCATATGGCGAGGCCGATCGCATACTAATAGTGTTTACGCCTCACTATGGTCGATTGGATCTCATCGCCAAGGGTGCCAGCAAGACCAAAAGTCGCTCTGGTCCCTACCTGGATACCTGCAGTTGGGTGCGCCTGGAGCTTGCTACCGGCCGCGACCTGGATGTTGTCCGCTCCGCGCAACCGGTGAAGAAGTTCACCAACCTCGCGACCGATCTCGATCGATTCTGCCACGCCCACTACTTTGTGGAGCTGGTGAAAGCGCTAACCCAGGTTGATCAACCGAACCCGGGCATTTTCGAATTGCTCTCGCGCTCGCTCGTGTTGCTGGAAGATGGCATCGATACCTGGCCGGTCACGCGGCACTTCGAGATCGCGCTGCTCAACGAGCTTGGGTACCGACCGCAGCTCTTCAACTGTGTGGGGTGTAACGAGCAGATCACCGAGCAGACCAACTCGTTCTCATATACATTGGGCGGCCTGCTTTGCCCGAACGACCGGAACCTCGATCCATCAGCCACACCGCTGAGCGTTAACGCCCAGAAATACCTGCGCATCCTGCAGCGAGAAGGCCTCGCCGCCGTCGCCAGGCTCAACCC
>CAZYDY010000176.1:1545-4991 GCA_964646245.1 uncultured Sphaerobacteraceae bacterium | reverse complement strand
GATGAACTGAATGTCGCTGTGATGAAGGGTCGGCAGAACTACCTGTGCCTGAAGCAGTGGTTCGCCCATAAGGACGACCCGATTGAGGATGAAGCGGACGCATCACTCCGTGCCAAGATCCTGCTCTGGCTTGGTCACACCGAGACTGGCGACAAGGGAGAGCTACGGCTCACCAACGAGGAAGAACGGTACTGGCGGAAGTACGCCAGCGAACGTGGGCGATGTACTGTCGGGCGCTGCCCGTATGCATCGAATAATCAGTGCTTCTTCCACCGCGCTCGCTGGAACGCCCACCATGCGCACATCGTTATTGCCAACCACAGCCTGGTGCTGGTGAACGCGGCCGAAGGTCGGGTATTGCCTCCGTTCGAGCGCCTGATTCTCGACGAAGCGCATCACCTGGAGGATGAAGCCACACGCCAACTGAGCTTCAGCGTGAACCGGGAGAATATGGAAGACACGCTGCGGTTCATGATCAAGATCGACGCCGGCAATATCAGCGGCGCGATACCGGTCGCTGCATCGGTGCTGCTGCGAGGATCCGATCGCTTCACGCAGGAGTACGGGGATCGTGTTCGCCAACGGGCGAAATCGGTGGAGCAGGCTGTAAGCAAGGTGAACCTGCTCACGGGCGAGCTGTTCAACCGCGTTGGTGCCTTTATAGGCAAGCCGCGTGGAAATTCCTCTTACGCCCAGAGCCTGCGCATCACCCATTTCCTGCGAGATTCCGCGCCGTACATGGATATCGCACTCGTTTGGGAAGAGCTTGGCCCGGAGATTCGTACCATCGCGGAAGCCGGTGTTTGGCTGCAACAGGTGCTGGAAGAAATGCCGGTGCCAGACGATCCGTCATCCACGTTGCAGGCCCTGCGGGATGACGCTGTGGCCGACCTGATGATCGGTGTGGACGAAGTGGCCACGCTGCACATGCAGCTGGAGCAAGCGATTAATCCAACGCAGAAGATCGCTCAGGAGCAGGTCTTCTGGGTGCAGCGATCCGGATTGCAGCAGCAACTCTCGATCAACGGAGCACCGATCGATGTGAGCGACCTGCTCAACCAGACGGTCTACGCCAATCTCCGCAGCGTGATCATGACCTCGGCGACGATGACGATTGATGGATCGTTCGAGTACATGGCCGAGCACGTGGGGATGCAGGGTTCGAAGGTATTGGACCTCGGATCCCCGTTCGATCACGAGAAATCCACGCTGATCTACCTGCCGGAGGATATGCCGGAGCCACGGGCACCTTCCTATACGACTGTGCTGCATGAGGCGTTGTTTGATGCGATTCTCGCCACGCAAGGCCGAACCCTGGTGTTGTTTACCAGTCACCGGGCCCTGCGAGACGCCCGCCAGGCGTTGCGAGAACCGTTGGAAGAGCACAACATCCTCGTGCTGGGGCAGGGCGTGGATGGCAACTCGCGGTCTCTTATCGATCGTTTGCGCAGCGACGAGGGGACAGTCGTCTTCGGGACATCAACCTTTTGGGAAGGCGTGGATGTGGTGGGGGATGCGCTCAGTTCGCTCATCATCACCAAGTTCCCGTTCGCTGTGCCAACCGATCCTATTTTCGAAGCGCGCAGCGAGTTGTACGATAATTCCTTCATGGAGCTGAGCCTGCCAATGGCGGTGTTGAAGTTCAAGCAGGGATTCGGTCGGTTGATCCGTACGGAGAACGACCGGGGAATCTGCGTGATTCTCGATAACCGGGCGGTCTCCAAGCGCTATGGATCGATGTTCGTGCAATCGTTGCCACCGGCGAATGTCTATTACGGCACGCTCGGTGACCTTGCGGACACGGCGCGACGTTGGGTGCGACCCGTGACACCCGTCTCTCCATGACAGGAGCATTCACATAATGACTGGCGGATCGAACCCATACTTCTCTCGTAACCTGGCAATGGAGCTGGTGCAGAGCACAGAAGCTGCCGCGCTGATGAGCGCCCGCTGGATGGGCCGCGGTGACAAGGAGAGCGGTGACCAGGCTGCCGTAGATGCGTTACGCCTGGTGCTGAATACCCTTGATATCGATGGCGAAGTGGTGATTGGCGAAGGCGACAAGGATCAGGCGCCGATGCTCTATCACGGCGAGAGAATTGGAACGGGCAATGGACCGCAGGTCGATATCGCGGTTGATCCCGTGGAGGGCACCCGTCCGTTGGCGAACGGGCAGCCCGGAGCCATCTGCGTTCTTGCTGTTGCCGAGCGGGGCGCTTTCTATAGATGGCAAGACATTGCCTATATGGAGAAGATCGCGGTTGGTCCGCTGGCAGCTCATGCGATCGATATCACCAAATCCGTAACGGAAAACCTGCACGCCGTGGCCGATGCCAAAGGCATGGATGTTCGGAACCTGACGGTTGTGGTGCTGGATCGTCCTCGCCATGAGGAGCTTATCCGCGAGATTCGCGAGGCTGGATCCCGCATTCGCATGATTCACGATGGCGATGTCGCCGGTGCGCTGGTGGCCGCAATGGACGATACGGGTGTGGACATGCTGCTGGGCACTGGTGGTGCCCCTGAGGCCGTTATTACGGCTGCAGCACTCAAATGTATTGGCGGCGAGATGCAGACGCGCCTGGTGGTGCGCAACGACGATGAACGACGAATCGCAGAGCAACACGGCATTGACCTGAACAAGGTTTTTACCTGTGGTGACCTGGTGAATGGGCAGGATATCCATGTGGCCGTTACAGGTGTGACGGATGGAGAGCTGCTGAAGGGCGTGAAGTTCACGCCTCGTGGTGCAAGTACCGAATCGTTGGTGCTGCGGTCGGCGAGTGGAACAACGCGCAAAATCGAGACGTTGCACTTGCCAGGCAAGCTGGATGCACTCAGCGAGGCGATGACCATGCGCCTGCCGGCAATTTAGTTGTTTTTGCCGCAATACCAGCCGCTTCAGATTGACGGCACATCACCAAGGTGGTAGCATCTGAAAGTACCGAGCGGTGACGACGAATTGCCTCATTCACCGTGTTTCGCGTGCATTGCACACACCGTGCAAATGTCAATGGATGAACCTGATAACACAATGCTCAGCTCTTGAAATGGCTGAACCCTCAGGCAAGACGTATGTGGAGTACCCTGCGTACCGTACGAAACTCTTAGACTTCCGCTTCTCAACTGAATAGCCTGAATACCAGTTGCCAGAAGCATTTCCCCGAACGGGCGTAGAACGCACCCATGTTCCTTGCCCACAAGTCACCCGCATGGGAGGACAATCAATTGACTGTAGACGAAGCTGTCATTAACGAAGCGAACGCCGACACCGAAGAGCAGGAAAAACCTGCCCGCCGCACCCGAACTGTGCGTGCCCGACGTCGCACTGCCGAGCCGGCCGAAGAAACCCAGGCCACCAACGGAGCTGAACAAACAGAGCAGACCGAACAGGCTGCCGAGCCCGTTGAAGAAGCGAAGCCCAAACCACGAGCCCGAACCCGCAC
>CAZYDY010000176.1:0-1445 GCA_964646245.1 uncultured Sphaerobacteraceae bacterium | reverse complement strand
GCCCCTGCAACTGAAACCCAGGCTGAAACGAGAAGCGAAGCCCCGGCAGCGCAGGACGGCAGCACAGACACAGGTGACACCAGTGCCGACGAGCAGGGTGGATCCAACAACCGCAACCGTCGCAATAACCAGCGCAACAACCAACGCAACAAGAAGCGTGGTCGAAGCGAGAGCGACACCACCAACCAGAACCAAAACCAGGACCAGCAGCGACGTGGACGTGACAACCCGAACCGGCTCTCCGTTGGGGAACTTGCCGAGAAGGAAGATGCGGAACTCCACGAGCTCGCACGAGAGCTGCAGGTTTCCGGTTACATGCGCATGCGTCGTCCGGACCTGATCACCACCGTTCTCAAGGCCCAGACCGAGAGGGATGGCCATACGTTTGGTGATGGTGTTCTCGAGATCATTGAGGATGGCTTCGGCTTCCTCCGTGGCAACCGGTTCCTGCCGGGACAAGACGATATTTACGTCAGCCAGAGCCAGATCCGCCGCTTCGGCCTCCGTACCGGAGACCGGGTGAGTGGCCAGGTACGCCCACCGAAGGACAACGAGAAGTTCTTCAGCATGCTGCGCGTTGAAGCAGTGAATGGCGTGGACCCGGAAACGGCACGCCGTCGACCGAACTTCGACAAGCTCACACCGATCTTCCCGCTCGAGCAGATCAAGCTCGAAACCGCACCGAACATCCTCAGCACCCGCTTGCTCGATCTGGTGGCACCCATCGGTAAGGGACAGCGTGGACTCATTGTCTCGCCGCCAAAGGCCGGTAAGACCCTGCTGATGAAGGCCATTGCCAACGGCATTACCTCCAATAATCCGGAAATGCACCTGATGGTCTGCCTGATTGGTGAGCGGCCGGAAGAAGTGACGGACATGCGGAGATCCATTGATGGTGAAGTGATCAGCTCCACCTTCGATGAGCCGGTGGAAGATCACACCAAGGTCGCCGAAATGACGCTGGAGCGCGCCAAGCGCCTGGTGGAAGCCGGCCGCGATGTCACCATCCTGCTGGACTCCATCACCCGACTTGCCCGCGCATACAACCTGGCAGTGCCGCCGAGTGGTCGTACGCTCTCCGGTGGTATCGACCCGGTTGCGCTGTATCCGCCGAAGCGATTCTTCGGTGCGGCCCGTAATATCGAGGGTGGCGGCTCGCTGACCGTTGTCAGCACCTGCCTCATCGATACCGGCTCCCGTATGGACGACGTGATTTACGAAGAGTTCAAGGGTACCGGTAACATGGAGCTTCACCTGGACCGCAAGCTGGCCGAACGCCGTATTTATCCGGCCGTGGATATCCAGCGTTCAAGCACCCGCCGCGAAGAGCTGTTGCTCGGCGATACCGTGCTGAAGCAGGTCTGGACCATGCGGCGCATGGTGAGCATGCTTGGTGGCAGTGAGGGCACCGAGGCACTCCTCGGCCGACTCGCCAAGAGCACCAG
>CAZYDY010000175.1:3166-4993 GCA_964646245.1 uncultured Sphaerobacteraceae bacterium | reverse complement strand
GCGATCATGCCCGCTGCATATCGGAGACAAGCTTCCGAACCGGCCCATAGCCCCAGGTTGCGGCTATGGTGATAAAGAACACCACAGGGCTAAAATTGCCGCCTACTACCGAAATAAGGGTACTCAACCAAAGCACACCTAACAGGAGGCCATAGAGAGTGGAGCACCCGGCATTTTCACTCTTGCTCTGTACAGTGGCCTTCGGGGGTGTAGTAGTGGAAAACGCCCTGGTCCTGTTCAGTCGCCGTTCGGCAGGCGTTAACCGTCGTTGTTCTACTGGCTGCGATACTGTGGCCGATTGCGGAGTGTATCCCGCATCCGCATGAAGCTCCCGCAGATACTCGTCCGTGCTTCCCACCGGTCCGGACGATTCACCTGCCTCGGGTGCTGGACGGCTTTGAGGTTTCGGGATCGGCTCTGCGGCCGGGGCCGGTCGTGATTGCGGAGTGGGCGCAGCCTGCGGCCGCGAGTAAAGCCAGCTTTCGCTGGCGGCCCCGGCCCCAGGGTCTTCATCGTCATCCTGCTTCCTTGTCGAAGCCGAACTGTCCGAATCCTGGTCGCGTGTGATCAGCGGAATCGAGTCATCATCTTCATCAATTGTCGGGATCGGCTTGGCGTCGGAGGGCGGCTTCGCGTAATCGGGAACATCGAATTCCACCTTCTTGGTCGGAATCTTTCCTTCAGGAACCGTCACCACATCCTCGGTATGGTTGCCCTCGGCAGCGCGGGCAATCTCTTCCACGGTGAGATAGGTATCAAATAGCGGCCTGGGCGCTGTAGATATCGGTTCCTCCACCACTTTGGTCGGATCCGTCTCTACATCTTTCTCTGATGGTGGCTTGACTTCCATATCGACAGATGGAATCTCGGTTACCGGCGGAGCAGGCGGCTCCACATACGTCCCGGCTGCACCGGACCCCGTTGGCGACGCGTACGCCGCCAGCAAAACGCCGCAATGCGGACAGGTAACATCGCCAGATCCAACCGGTTTTTCACAGTTCCCGCAGGTGGGCATCGTGATCGCTCCCCGAATTCGCACGGGAACCGCTTCCCATGCCAGTTGTGTTCACGTCTATCATAAGAGGTAAGACGGTTCGCCTGACGGATAGTTCCGGTTTGGAGTAATTATGGATAGCTTTGGCACACTTGAAGGACGACAGGATTACACCATTCACGGTCAGCTGTACGCACGGCTCTTTTTCCACGTGGATGGCGATGACGAGAATATCATTCAGTGCCAGCTACCGAGCGATGCATTTGATACCGATGTGCAGGTTGGCGACCGGATTCGCATCACCAGGCTTATGAGCACAGTGATGGAGATCCGAAAGCAGCGTGATGAGTGATTTGATGCAGCGGATTCGTTCCGGCGGCCTGGCGGTGCTTTTCACGCTCGCGGCCGGGGTGAGTCTGCTGTTACTATCGCGTGCAACGGTCATCGCAAATTCCGATCACCCCCTTCTGTATCAGATAGCGGGCTGGGTCTTTCTTTTGGCCGCCATAGGTCCACTCGTTGTGTACCTGAAGCCATATTGCGAACTCCTGGTATGGAACGGCACCGGCTGGAGCGTCGGCCTCGCGATCCTCGGGCTTGATACGGTAGGAGCCATGCCAATGTGGCCGATCATGCTCGCGGCACTGGCGCTTACGTTCTGGCCGCGGGAGGAAGAACAAAGGTTGCCCGTCTCCGCCATCGCCATCTCGCTGCTCGGCGGGGCACTGGTCTGTTGGCTGGCGTGGAGTAGGCCGGAAGTACCGACATTCGATACCTGGCTGGAGGGGCTATGAGTGATTTCCCGCAACCCGAACAGCAATGGCGCTGGCCGA
>CAZYDY010000175.1:0-3066 GCA_964646245.1 uncultured Sphaerobacteraceae bacterium | reverse complement strand
TGGCGCTGGAATCCGAATGGACCGCTACTCCGGGACGACATTGCGTATTTTGCCCATACTATAAGAACCACTGTCAGGAAGAGATTCCGCCAGAACTCGATTGATAGGCGTATATCCTGAGAGATAGCGTCCACCCTTGTGGTCGACCAAAGAGAAGGAGAACCGATATGAGCAACATCACATCAACCCCGGATGCCCTGGAACTCGTACGCAAGGTACGGCAGGTCCGCCAGTTCCTGGATGGCGAAGTCACGGATGAACAGCTCAACACCTTGCTGGAAATCGCTCGCTGGACCGGTTCATCCCGCAATACCCAGCCGTGGCGATTCATCGTCGTGCGAGATAAGGATATGCTCAAGCAGCTCGGCGACCTGCGGGAAAATATCACCTGGGTGGCAGATGCGACGCTCGCCATCGGGCTCGTAAGCCCCGGTGAGAACATCCCGCACGAATCGTACGACGAAGGTCGCGTAACAGAGCGGCTGATGATCGCCGCCAATATGCTTGGCATCGGAGCCGGCACCGCCTGGTTCGGCGAGCCAGAGCGCGAAGCTGTTGCCAAGAAGCTGCTGAACGTGCCGGAAGAAAAAACCCTGCGCAGCGTGGTCGCTATCGGTCCGTTCGAAACCTCGAAGGATCCTCGCGCCGCCGGACCAAAGCCAGGCCGAAAGTCACTCGACGAGCTGGTGCACTACGACACCTACAAATAACAAAGTCACGGAGTATTAATGGCCCACATCATGGTAGTTGAGGACGAGCAGGAACTCGCCCGCCTCATTGCATCCACCTTGCAAAATGATGGACACACCACCGAGGTCTACCGCGATGGTCAATTCGCGCTGGATCGCATAAACGATACGTCGCAGGCTGAACCAGACCTGTACATTCTCGATCTCGGCCTGCCCCGGGTGGATGGCCTCGCGCTCACGCGGCGCATTCGCCAGTCGCGAATCACGCCGATCGTGATGCTCACCGCCAAAACCACCGAGCTGGATAAAGTGCTCGGGCTCGAGCTGGGTGCAGACGATTACATCTCCAAACCCGTGAGCCTCCGGGAACTCCAGGCCCGCGTCAGCGCAATCCTGCGCCGTGTCGAGATGATGGCCGCCAGCGGTAAAACCGCAGAAACCGACGATGCCCAGGTGATCGAACAGGATGGCCTCCGCATTGATCCGATGGGGCGAGCAGTATCGTACGAGGGTGCCGATATCACCCTCACCGCCAAGGAGTTCGATCTCCTCTACCTGCTTGCGTCCAATCCTGGCCGTGTGTTTAGTCGCAACTACTTGCTGGATGCCCTGTGGGGAGACAGCTACGGCGGCTTCGAGCGCACCGTGGATACGCATATTCAACGGCTGCGGCGCAAGCTCGGCAAGTCGAGCGATGTAGATAGCCGTATCGTCACGCTTTGGGGTGTGGGCTACAAATACGAGAAGCGAGACAAATAACCCGTATGAAAGCCGGCCCTGCCATTCTCCAGCGTACGTGGGCCTGCTTAACCTGGCCATGGCGAGTCTGGCGCGAGCGTATCAGCATCCAGATGATCATCAGCTATCTGGCGATGGTGCTGTTGGTGCTCATCCTGTTCGAGGCTACGGTGTTGGGCAGCATCATGCTCAATCCGGGCGATCGCTTCTTCGCAACCCAGCAGGTTACGATCGATCCGTATCTTGGCGAGCGCTCCTCCGCATACGTGCAATGGCTCGGCCCCGAGCGGGTGGATGACGCCATCAACTCTGTGCCGCGGCTGCGATCAGAAATCGCAGAGCTAAACCAGGATCTTTCACTCCTGGCCAACGGGGAAGTCCCCGCCTTCCCGCGGCTCTCGCCGGTCAGTAATGGAGACAGTACCCTGATCCTGATCGTGAACCCGCAGGGTCAAATCATTTCATCCAGCGATCCCCAAATCCCCATTCTCACCACAATAGACCGCCTGCCACCGGCATTGAGGGATACCGTATTCCGTAATCAGGCGCTGGCTGGCGAGGAGGACGCGCAGTGGAATGCGCTCTATTCCCTCAATCTCTCGGGAGATCGCACGGTCGTTGCGCACCCCATCGTCACCTCAGATGGCGAATGGGTCGGCACCTTCGTGCTGGAGGGCGGCAGTGTCAGCTTCGCGCTCGGGCAAACCCGTGGCGAGCTCTTTCGCCAAATCTCCGTCGTCTTCCTCCAGAGCCTGTGGATCTTTGCGATTCCGGCAGTCATCGTGGCAATTCCGTTCGGAATCTGGCGGGCCGGAACAATCTCCTCCCGGCTGGAACGACTCGCCGACGCCGCCGAGCTGATGGCACAGGGATCACTCAACACCCGCGTGCGCGTGCGCAAACGAGACGAAATCGGCCGGTTGGCAGAGAGCTTCAACGCCATGGCCGAGCAAATCGATGCCAATGATCGCGCCCGTCGTGCCTTCATCTCCAATGTCTCGCACGAATTGCGGACCCCCATCTCCATCATCATGGGCCACGCCGAGCAACTGCAATCGCTTCCGGAAGCCCAGGATGAGGAAATCTCACAACCACTTGCCACGATCCAGTTGGAAGGCGAAATGCTGGTGCGCCTGGTGGATGATCTCTTCACCTCGGCCCGGCTCCAGGAAAACAACCTCAAGATGAATCGCGTTCCGCTTTCACTCGCGGAAGTCGCCGATGAGGTGCTTTCCGGAATTCAGCGCAGCGCCTGGATCGATCGTAAGGTGAGTGTCGAGAGCGTGGTCTCGCCAGATCTGCCCCTGGTGTATGCCGACAGGCAACGTATCCAGCAAATTATCAGCAATCTTGTCTACAACGCACTCAGGCACACGCCGGAGGGTGGACTCGTGGTTGCCCGCGCCGAACATCACGGTGACGTGGTCCAGGTCAGCATTATCGATACCGGAATGGGTATGGACGAAGAGACCGCCAAAATGGCGTTCAATCGCTATTACCAGAGCGAGCGAAACAAGCGCCATTCCGAAGGCACCGGCCTCGGCCTCTCCATCGTCCAGCAACTTGTTGAATCCCACGGTGGCGAAATTTGGGTCACAAGCGAAAAGGGCGAAGGCACCACATTCACCTTCACCCTTCC
>CAZYDY010000174.1:0-5008 GCA_964646245.1 uncultured Sphaerobacteraceae bacterium | reverse complement strand
GCACGCGTGATTGAAGACATTCTCGATAACGACGGCACCTGGGAGAACTTCGGCGGCATGATCGGGCCGGAGAATGTGCTGTTGGCCCAGATCGACCACCCGGATATCAAGAAGTACCAGGGCTGGTTCCTGGCAGACGCCGCCAAAGACCTGGGCATGAACTGGGCAGAAGCCGTCGTCCACCTCATCGCCACGAACCAGAACAACATCTTCTGCATGTACATGGCCATGAGCACAGAAAACCTGGAGCTCCAGTCGAAGCAGCCATGGATCACCTTCAGCACGGACGCTGGCGGAGTCGACCCGGAGCGCGTACGCGACCAGGGGCTCACCCATCCACGCGCCTATGGCACCTACACCCGCGTGCTGGGACGATTCGTCCGCGAGAACGGCTGGATCACACTTGAAGACGCCGTCCGCAAATCCAGTGCGGGCGTGGCAAGTCGATTGGGCCTCCTCGATCGCGGCCTGCTGCGAGAAGGATTGAAGGCCGACGTGATCGTCTTCGATCCAGACACGGTCATCGATAATGCAACCTACACCGATCCGCATCACCTCAGCACCGGTATCCGCGATGTGTGGGTGAACGGTGCCCGCGTTCTCGAAAATGGAGAACACAACGGTGCGCTTCCAGGCGAACGCGTAAATGGACCGGGATATAAAGCACGGTAGCAGCGTATACTTGCGAACGATATGGAACATGACTACAGACACTTAAGCACCAAATTCGATATGGACGCCTGGCTGGACGCGACGGATGAACTCGTGCCCGGTAATCACAGCGCGAACGACACGCCGGCCTGGCGCCCGTTCACTCACATGACCGGGCCGGGCGGCGATGTGCTGCTCAGGCAGTGGCCAGAGGGCACCCCCAAGGCCACTGTCACCAAACAGGCCAACGTGCTCAATGCCATGCACCAGGCCGCTGGCGATGTGATCCCTTCGGTGATCACGAAACCAGGCGAAGACAACGAGTTCACCACCACCGTGAAGGACCGCTTCTACACCGCGCAAACGTGGTTGCCGGGGCGGCCTCTCGGACGGTACGGGGGATATGTCGCGCCAGATGGTACGCCAATCACCCTGCCACTGCCCGAAAGCGCCCACGCCCTCGATGTCGTCGCCCAGGTGGCTGCCATCATCGCGAAAACGCATGAGGGAACCGAGTCGATCGACAAGTCCGGCCTTGCCCAGAGCTCACTCGCTCTCGAGCTCGACCGCGTACGTCGCTATTGGTTCAACGAGCGCAAGGTACTGGGAGACAAGGCAGCCGACGAGCGTGATATTCGCCGCTGGCTCCGCTGTGGAAACCGCGTCATCCCCACCGCCAGCGATCTCGTTCGCAACGAGGTCAACTCGTTCCGCGATATCAGCGTGGTGCTGCATAACGACCTCTGGCCAGAAAATATCCTGATCGAAGGTCATGAAGGAAATCGCAAGGTCACCGGTATTGTGGGTTGGCGGCACATGGCAGCCGGCTCACCGGTGCTCGATCTCGCCCAACTCAGCGTCAATATGCAGGGTTGGAGCGCAGCGCTCACCGAGGCGATCATCGACGCCTACTCCGAGCATCGCCTGCTCCGGCCGGATCAACGCAGGCTCATCCCTGCGGTCGCCGGTCTCAAAATGGTGGAAACCGTCGGGCGCATGCTCAACTGGGCCTACCTGGATGAAGGCATGATCGGCCATGAGGCGACCTCTGTGTTGCGCAGTGGAATGAAGACGATGCTCGATTCACTCGAGCGCGTCACGCATATCCTCGCGCCAGATATCGATCAAACCGAACGGTTCAATCGTCAGCGCCGCAGCAAGGACGTCGACCCTGGCAAGCAAGACAAGCCTCGGGGAGATCGGCCACGCTCGCAGCAACGCAAACGAGATCGCTAGAACACGATCGAAAGCGTTGAGTTAATCAGCGAAAACAAAAGCAAAAGCAGCAATCCGGCGACCGCAAACAGCCCAAACGTAACCACCATGGTGCGGTTGGCATTGCGGTCTGCCACTCGCTGCTCCCGGCGCTCTCGAGCCGACATCGTTCTTCGGGGCGCATCTGCCGGCAGTGGCCCCCTGCCATCCAGGTTCCAGCCGCTGGAGCCAGCTACATACCGCTCCATGATCTGCCCCTGCATCGCCTCTACCCGAATCGATCGGTCGTACTCCTCGCGTTTCCTGGGGTTGCTCAACACGCTATATGCGTTGTTGAGCTCCTTGGCGTAGTTCTCCGCCAGCGCCTTGTCTGTGCCCCGAAACTTGTCCGGATGCCACTTCCGCATTTGCTTGTGGTATCCCACAGTAATTTCCTTGCGCGAAGCAGTGAATGGCACATCCAGCAACTTGTAATGATTTTGTTGCATTGTGTGCCTCCTTCTTGCTTCAACGCCAGTACCACGTTCCGGGAAATTCTATCGCGCCCGGCCTGTCCCATCACGAATCTCCGCTGATTATACGGATTGTGCGACGGCGCACAGGCGCTCCAAGTATCATATGCATACGGAGTGAACCGATTGCAGCATAGCAACACGGCCACCGCCTCGCTGATATTGCCTGGAGGAGATGCTATGACCATCCACATCGTTACTGTTCCCTATCGCTATGACGAATACATGGATGGCCTTGGCCGCGGACCCGTAGCGTTGCTGAAATCCGGACTGGAATCACGCCTCAACGCCGCCGGAGTCGATACCACCGAGCCAGTTGAAAGCCGCCTTCCCGACGAAGAACGGGTGGATGGACCAATCGCCGCCAACATCGGCGCGCTCGGCAGGCATACAGCAACCATCGTGAGTGAGGCGATGTCAGACGGAAATCCGGTACTGGTGCTCGCCGGGGATGATACCGCCACCATTGGCGTCGTGAGCGGCGTACAGCAGGCCTGTGGAGACAAGAGACTCGGGCTGGTATGGATCGATGCCCACGCCGATTTCAACACACCGGAAACGAGCTTCAGTGGCATTCTCGCCGGCATGCCCGTCGCCATCCTCGCCGGACTCGCCGGCCCGATCTGGCGCGAAGCAGCCAACCTGAAGTACACACTGCCAACCGACCAAATTGTCATCGCCGGACTTCGTTCCACCGATGAAAAAGAGCAAACGTTGCTGAAAAGCACGAACATCCGCGTGATCGAGGCCAAGAGCCCACAGCGGAGCCAGCTCTACGAAAACGCACTTGATCGGCTCACCGCGCATGTCGATGTAGTTGTGGTGAATGTAGATCTCGATGTCCTGGATCCGCAATACGTACCCAGCGCATCCACACCTGAAGCAAACGGACTGTCAATCAAGCAGGCAGCCTGGATGATCAATCAGGTGACACGTCGCGGCAAAACCGCCGTGGTCTGCGTCACCAGCCTGAATCCACGTGCCGGTTTGCTTGGTGAGAAATCCGTGAACTCCACACTCGAGCTGCTCGAACAGGCACTCGTCGATTGGAAACTCGAAGAACAGGAAACACCCGATGCCTGAACGACCCGGTGAACTCGCGGAACTTGCGTTCCGAAACCTGATAGCCAGCGAAGAGGTTCAATTCATCAAGGACGAGGGTGATCTTCACATCGCTGGCGATGAGTGGACCCTGGTGCTGGAGGGCGATCCAGTCACGGATGTGCTCATCGCCCTCGATGATGAAAGCGGCCCACCGGAAGAGGCCCTGCGCTCGGCAATCAGCGAGGCAGCGTTCGCATCAATGCGCGACCTCGACGGCCAGCTTGGTGGCGAGCTCACCTCCATCCTGGTGAACTCGCCAGATCTCATGGCACGCACTCTGGCAGAGTTGCTGGAACGCTAACGTTCCTGGCGGGCTCTCCACTCGGATGCAAGCAACTGATACACAACTGTATCGGCAAACTGGCCCATTCCCGTTGGAATTTCAGCCGTAAGCACCCCGGCTCGCGTATAGCCACTCTTTTCTACAGAGCGCTGGCTACGTTCATTTCGCGAATCCACCGTGCACATCACGCTGTGTAACCCCATCGCGTTGAACGCGTAATCCAGGATCAGGTCTTTAATCTCGTTCCCGAGCCCCTGGCCACGATCTTCCGGGTTCAGCAGCCCCATACCGGTTTCAGCAACACGGTGCCGCAGGTCGATCTTGCGAAGGCTGGCAGTACCAATCGCTTCCTGTTGATCCGTGCGACACACGGCCCACACCCGTTCGCTGTCATCCAGCGACTGCACCCAGTTGCGGAAGGCCGTTTCGCTGACAGGTGGGTTGGGAGTCGGGGACCACTCCGGATCAGCGTCCTGGGTGGATTCTGCGATCACCAGCGCATCGCGCAACTCGATAGGGCGAAGCCAGATTCGCTCGCCAAACAGTTCGGGTTGCCCCGTAACGTTATCCGTCATTGCGCGCCTCCTCCCATTGCGGATTGATCGCCTCGTAGGTGATGAAATCGTGGGGCTCATCCTCTACTCCACGCCACCATTCACGTAGGCGCAACGCCTCGCGGTAACCGATCTGTCCGTGGATTTGCGCCAGCGGATCCTGTCCGGAAATCATGTCCGTGCGAAGCACGGCAAGATTGAGTCGCTCAAAGGCGTGCTCTTTCGCCAGCAGGAACCCGGCAATCTGCGTCATGGCTGTGCTGGGCCGGAATCCATACCGGAGGATTCCGACGGCATCGCTCTTTCGCTCGATGGTGAATCCCGCCAGGGCACGCCCGGATTCAGATTCCTCCATTACCAGGCGCGTATCAGGGTTCTTCCCCCATGCAATATTCTCTACATCCCTCAGCCATCGGCGTCGATCAGAAACCGTGGCACCGTAGGATCCACTCTCCGGAAATATCTGCGGCAAAGCCTCCAGATCCAGGTCGCGAATCGCACGTAAGGCATAGGGAGTTGTTAATAACTCACTTGGAAAGGAATTCATAGATTCTTCAGGTTCATTTCAGTGTACATTCAGGCTACTTACCTATGATGAGTGCAGTTGGAAATGTCACTCGGACTTTCAACGTAGCACAGAACATTTCTAACGTCTCTCCTCCCCACCCCATGCGTAAGCGGCGGTCATC
>CAZYDY010000173.1:0-5019 GCA_964646245.1 uncultured Sphaerobacteraceae bacterium | reverse complement strand
ACGGATGTATACAGAAAAAGTCAAGCGTTTGCGAAGGACTTGTGGACAATACACAGATTGTGAAATTAGTCATTAATTGCAGCGTCGGGATGCAGCGGTGGCCAATCGCTGCAGGCTGATTACGAGATATCCGTAACCAACTGATCCCATACCCAGCGACTGGCGCGAGCGATGGCGTCGGTTGTTTCTACCGATTCGTCCTGGTGCTTGCTCATGAAGCTGATGATGTAGTTCAGGTTTGGGGAATAGACGATTCCCGCATCGTTCGCGACTCCACGGAGTGAGCCCGTTTTGTGGGCGGTCTCGATACCTGCATCTACGGGCAGGCGAGCCGGAATACGCGTACCGAAGTTCTGATCCTTCAGGATTTTGAGGACGCCTTCGCGACCGGCATCCGAGAGACCGGTGCCTTCGTGGATGATGCGGAGGAGCAGGGTCATATCGCGGGGGGTGCTGGCATCGTTACGCGGATCGCCCTGGAAGGCGAGGTTATCGTCGCTGCTGGTGCGATCCTTAAGGGCATCCTTCAGCGTCTGGTAATCGGCAGCGGGATCTGATGGGTCGATCCCGGCGATCGTGCAGAACATCTCGCGGATATTCATGGGGATGTAGGTATTGTTGAGGCCGAGATTCTTGAGGGTCGCGGCCATCGCTTCCTTACCGATCAGGTCGTAGACCAGATCCGTAGCCCAGTTATCGGAGACGATAATCATCAGCTCGGCGAGATCGCGGATGGTGGGCTGCAGGCCTTCGTCCAGATCCTGGAGAACGCCACTGCCCGGTACGCGATTATCGTGGGAAAGCGTGACGCGCTCGGTGAGGTCGATCTTCCCCTCCTCCGCCTGTCGATACAACTCGTACAACAGTGGGGTTTTGAGCACGGACGCGGTTGGGAACAACTCGTCTGCGTTGTAGGTGAGCTGAAGATCGGTATCGAGATGGTCGACCATGACGCCTACCGGTCCACCGAGGCCGCTAAAGAATGAGTCCATTTTCTCGGAAAACTGTTGCTGGGTAAGGGTCATTTAATGATCGTCTTTCTACCTGTTCATTCTCGGATCGAACACGTCGCGCAATCCATCTCCAAGCATATTCACACCTAGTACGAAAACGGCAATAGCCATTCCGGGGAAAATCGTGATCCAGGGTGCCTGATACATATACATGCGGCCCGTCGACAGAATGGCTCCCCACTCCGGACTGGGTGGCTGGGCACCAAGGCCGATGAAGCTTAGCCCGGCACCGGTGAGCAGTGCACCGCCGAAGCGCATGCTACTGAGGATGATGAGTGGTGCCACAACGTTGGGCAGGATGTGACGGGCCATAATGCGCCCGCTTCCTGCGCCGACGGAGCGAGCGGCCTCGACGTATACCTCCTGTCGGGCCGAAAGCACTGACCCGCGCACAATGCGAGCGTACGCCGGGATTGAGAGGAACCCGAGCGAAAGAATGACCGTATTGAGGCTGGGGCCAAGAATGGCAACGACCGCGATCACGAAGAGGATATCCGGGAAGCTCATCCAGATTTCCAGGATTCGGCTGAGAACGGTATCTACGATTCCACCGTAATATCCGCTAATAAGACCGAGGATAATGCCACCTACGAATGCGACGACCACGGAGACAATGCCGATCTGCACGGCAATGCGACCTCCGTACAAGATACGGCTGAAGATATCGCGCCCGAATTCATCAGTACCAAACCAATAGGTTGCGTTCGGCGAGTTGAAGCGCTCCGGGGTGTTAACCAGAATCGGATCATTCGGCGCGATAAGTGGACCAAAGATCGCGATCAATATAAGCAGCAGTAATAAGGCACCACCGGCGATACAGAGTTTGTTCGACGTGAATCGGTACCAGTACAACTGGCGTGGGGATCGGGCGGATTTTTTCAATCCATCTGCGGAAATTGCCTGACTCATCCGTATCGAATCCTTGGATCTACCCATGCATACGCGATATCAACCAGCAGGTTGGCAACAACAAACGCCACAGTCACCAGGAGCACTGTGCCCTGCACAACCGGGAAATCCCGTTGCAGGATGGAGTTCACTGCAAGTTGCCCGACTCCGGGCCAGCTGAAGATGACTTCTGTGATGAATGCCCCACCGAGCAGCGCACCGAACTGCAAACCAATGATGGTGAGCACCGGCAAAAGCGCATTGCGCAACGCATGAACCCAGATTACCTGGCGCTCTCGCAGGCCCTTGGCCCGGCTGGTACGGATGTAATCCTGACCGAGGCTCTCCAGCATTGCACTCCGGGTGAGGCGGCTTTTGGTGGCCACACTCTGGATAGATAACGAGAGAATGGGCATCACGGCGTGTTTCCATGTGCCGGCACCTGTCACCGGTAACCAGCCAAGATTCACTGAGAACAGCATGATCATGAGCAATGCTATCCAGAAGCTCGGCAAGCTCAGGCCGGTCGTGGTGGCAACCAGTACGCTGGTATCTATCCACGTACCCCGCTTCACCGCGGCCAGTGCGCCAGAAGCGATTCCGAGAATGGTGCTGAGAATAACCGCGCCGAGCGTAAGGATGATGGTGTTAGGCAGGCGATCGCCGATTTCCACCAGCACTTCCCGATTGGTTCGGATACTGGTGCCCAGGCTCCCCTCCGTAAACAGACGCTCCAGGAATCGCCAGTACTGCACGTAGAAGGGGTCGTTCAATCCCATCTCCGCGCGTAACGCTTCAAGCGCTGCAGGTGATGCGGTCTCTCCGAGAATGGCCACGGCAGGATCGCCGGGCACAAATTGTGTCATGGCAGCTACAGCAATCGAAACACCGAACAGAACGATGAATGATTGGAGTATGCGCCGAATAATGTAACTGAGCATGAGACTCCCACCCGGGTCGGGTGCAACCGGAGTGCATCGCCAGAGGATTGCTCCCCTGGCGATGGCTGACCGTTATTAGCGTTATTAGCCGTCGATTGTGGCGTCGTTCAGCAAGAATCCACCGGTCGGGAAGACCTGGAGGCCCTGAACTCGCTTGTTGACAGCGGTCTTGGTGATCGGCATGTACAGCGGAACCCAGGGAAGATCTTCCAACAGGATTTCCTGTGCCCGGTAATAGACCTCCATACGCGCTTCCTGGTCCATGGTCTGCTGACCTTCAAGCAGTACGGCATCGAAATCCGGGTTCGAGTAATGCACGCGGTTGGAGGATTCCAGCCGATCGGTGCTGAGGAAGAGATGCAGCACATCCGGGTCGCTCCAACCCCAGCTCAGCAGCAGCATGTCGTGCTCACCGCGAGGGGTGAAGTCCAGCAACGCAGCCGTTTCGAGGGCGTTGATCTGCACATCGATTCCCGCCAATCGGTACTGTGCCTGCAGCAAGGTGGCAACCTGACCGAATGTCGCGGAAGTGTTGGTGTACAGCTCCGGTGCCAGCTTCTGGCCATCCTTCTCGCGGATTCCGTCGTCACCTTCAACCCAGCCAGCTTCTTCCAGCAGCGCCTTGGCCGCTTCGACGTCGAACGCTGGTGAAAGGGCCTCGAGCTCTTCGTTATAGCCTGGCACCGATGGTGGCAGCGGTGTCGACACGGCCTCGGCGAGTCCGCCTTCGAAGAGGGTCGTGACAATTTCCTCGCGATTGGTGGCGTGGGCAATGGCCTTTCGCACCAACGGATCTTCCATCATCGGGCGGGTTCGGGTGAGGCCGAGGTACGCCATGGTGGTGTTGCGTGCGGAGAAGATTTCGTAATTGTCATCGTTCTCGAAACGGGGCAGGTCAGTAGCCGTAAGGTCGACAGCATCGACTTCACCGGTCTCAAGTGACGCGACCTGGGCGAATGGCTCGGCAATGACGCGCCAGGCCAGGTTATCGATGTAGGGAGCGCCCTGGTTCTCGAAGTACTCTTCCGGTGTGGTGAAGTCTTCGAACTTGGAGAGGGTCACGCTCGAACCGGTCTGCCACTCGGCAAACTGGAAGGAGTTGGTGCCGACCGGCTGTCGGCCGTAGTCCTCGCCAGCTGCTTCGACAGCGCTCTGACTGAGCATGGCACCGTATCCACCGGAGAAGGAGTTGAAGAAACCTGCATTCGGCGCATCGAAGATGAACTTCACGGTGAGTGGGTCGACCACTTCAACATTGATGGCCAGGGCTGCGTCGTAAATCGGGCTCTTGGCCCCGATTTCCTTGAGTCGCTCAATGGTGAACTTCACCGAATCTGCGTTGAACTCACTGCCATCGTGGAAGGTGACGCCTTCACGCAGTGCAAAGGTGATTTCGGTATTGTCTTCGCTGATCTCCCAGCTCTCGGCGAGCATGCCTTTGAAGGAGAGATCGATATCCTGATACACCAAGGCGCTGTAGATCTCGGTGAAAACCGTCCATGAGACGCTGTTCGAGGTAATGTGAGGATCGAGCGTTTCCGGATCGGAGGAGAGTACTTCGGTGAACGTCCCACCGGCCTCCTGGGCGGCGGCAGCCGCTGCAATGCTGGCCGGCACGGCAACACCGGCGGACCCGAGCACCATACCCATGGCCTTTGGTGTCATACCAAGTGCAATAGCGCGCTGCATAAAGCTGCGGCGATCGATTTTCCTGTCCTGCACGTCATCCAACAGGCTGCGCAATGAATCATGCTGAGTCATATGTTGATATTCCCCCAATATCGTGTGCGATAGCGCACACATCCTTTTTCGAGTGCTCACAGGTCTCCAGCGTCTCTTGCAACTATTTGGGCTGGTGGCTCTCACCAGTTCCGAATATGGCAAATGCCCATCTTTCGGGCATTGATTGACGCTGTTTTAACCCCGGCTCCATCGACAGGGTGTGTATGAGCGAAAGTATCGTAGCAGAGTAACAAACAATGTGAAACACAAGTACGCGACAGGATCACATACTCGTGAGCAACCAAAAAAGCGGACCTGTAGTCATCAGAGTATGACTACGGGTCCGCAAATAGAACTACTGCGCCTGAACTGAAATGCTCCTTGTCAGTTAGCCCCTTCGCGCGCCTCGCTCTTTGCTTCCTGCACATCCTCCTGTTTCACGTTCTCCTCATCGG
>CAZYDY010000172.1:0-5025 GCA_964646245.1 uncultured Sphaerobacteraceae bacterium | reverse complement strand
TCCACGATGATCGCTGTCATATTTGAAGTGATGCTGGAGAACGACGCCAAAAAGGATCGTTACCTGGATATCGCTGCCGACCTGCGGCCCATCCTCGACACCATCGATGGTTTCATCTCCATCGAACGCTTCGCTTCGGTATCCACTCCCGGCAAGATGCTCTCACTGTCGTTCTGGCGAGATGAGCAGGCGGTCGTGGAATGGCGCAGTCTGGAAACCCATCGCGAAGCGCAGCACGCTGGCCGAACCGGGGTGTTTGAGGATTATCGGTTGCGCGTGGCTGCCGTAATGCGTGACTACGGAATGCGCGAACGGGACGAGGCGCCTGTCGATAGCAGGAATTGGCACGAGAGTTAGTAACAGTCACGCAAATTGCGGCGCCCAACCACGTATACTCATGGCAGAACACTCGCCCTCACGCTGGGAATGCCGCGCCAGTAATGTCCGATTCCAAACCAACACCATTTCGCACACCGGATTTCGCCGTGGAGCAACATCTCGCGCAGCGACTCGGCGTGCAATTCGATGATCCGCTCCAGCTGCGACTCGCACTCACGCACCGCTCTGTCATCCATGAGTGGACCCAGCATGACGTGACCGACGTCATCCTCCAGAGCAATGAACGGCTGGAGTTCCTGGGTGATGCCGTGCTCGGCCTCGTCACCGCCGAACGGCTCTATCACCTCAGTCCGGATGCCGATGAAGGCACGCTCACACGCACGCGTGTCGCCCTCGTTCGCGCGGAGACGCTCGTGCAATGGGCGCGAAGCCTCGGTGTGCCAGATGCCGTCTATCTCGGTACAGGAGAAGCAGTTACCGATTCTGTGCGTGATCGCATTCTGGCCGGCACCATGGAAGCCATCATCGGCGCTATCTATCTCGATCAGGGCCGCGATTCCGCCGCTGCATTCATTAATAGCTTCCTGGATCGGGAGAACGGCAGCTTCGATATGGATGAAGCAGTCGCCAATCCCAAAGGTCGACTCCAGGAGGTTGTGCAAGAACGAAAACTGGACCAACCTGTGTATGAGATCGTGGCCGAGGATGGCCCGGATCATGCACGGGTCTTCACAGTGCACGTGGTAGTGAACGATCACCACATCGGCACCGGCACCGGGCGTAGCAAGCGAGAGGCCCAACAGGTGGCCGCCAGGCAGGCGTTAATCGCAATCGAAAAAGACGACTCACTTTTGAGCGGCAAGGAGTAGAACATGGCGGGCCCGTGGGAACAGATTCAGGTATTCAGCGGAAATTCCAATCCCAAGTTGGTGGATGATATCTGCGAATACCTCAACATCCCGGTCGGTAAGGCCGAGGTGTTCAAGTTCAGTAACGACAACACATTCGTGCGCATCGGTAACAGTGTCCGGCAAGACGACGTCTTCGTTGTCCAGAGCTTCACCACACCGGTCAACGATTCGATCATGGAGCTGCTCATCATGATCGATACCCTCAAGCGGGCTTCCGCCGGCCGCATCACTGCAGTAATCCCGTATTACGGCTATGGCCGCACCGATAAGAAAGATCAGCCGCGTGTTCCCATTACCGCGCGTCTCGTTGCCAAACTTGTTGTGCAGGCTGGCGCCGATCGCGTTCTGACAGTCGATCTCCACGCCGGTCAGATCCAGGGATTCTTCGATATCCCGGTCGATGAGATGAGCGCCATGTACCTGACTGCGCGCTACTTCCAGGAACTCCATCTGGAGAATCCGGTTGTCGTGAGCCCGGATCTCGGCAACACCAAACGCGCCCGTAACTTTGCCGAAGCCCTCCAGTGCCCGCTTGCGATTATTGAGAAACGACGCGTCGGAAACCAGGACAAAACCGAATTCCTTAATCTCATCGGTTCTGTTGAAGGCAAACAGGCGGTCATCGTCGACGACGAAATCGATACGGGCGGCTCCATCACCCAGGCTGTCGATGTGGTGATGAAAGGTGGCGCCAGCGAGGCCTACGCCAGCTGCATTCACCCGGTGTTCAGTGGCCCGGCCGTTGAGCGACTCATCGAATCCCCGCTGAAGCAGGTAGTCACCACAAATACGGTCCACCTGCCGCCAGAGAAACACTTCGACAAGCTGGTTGTGCTTAATGTTGCCGAGCTCCTGGGCGAGGCCATTCAGCGTATTCACGCCGGCGCCAGTGTCAGCACCGCCTATCGCAGCACAGATGCGTTCCAGGCAAGGCTCAGCCTCGTATCTGAATCCTAGGAAATGCACAGGTCATTATTGCGGCACCGGATTGAGCGTATTGGCCTGTTCATTGGCATTGTCCTGGCGGTTTTTATCATTGCGGCTGTCATAAATATGGTGCTGCAAAGCGATCAGGGACCACTGGAGCCGACCCCTGAATCTACAACTGAGCCCACCATCGTAGCCGCCACGCCGGCGACTCCTTCCACGCCAGGAATCTCCTTCAACCCCGAACCAGAACCGGAGCCCGGCAGCCTGCTTCATATGTTGGGGTACGCGCCGGATCGACTGCGAGATGATTCCCTGCCGCTGAGTGATATCGCTCAATACGCCAACATCCAGCGTTGGATGAATGCCCAGGGCGTGGTGATACCGACCGGCCCTGATGATCCCAACTGGGAGGCCTGGCAGCAGCAACTCCCCGCCCTTGCCGTTCCGGAAGTCCTCTCGACCCGCGGTACAGACGATGTCTGGGTTAACACCTACGGGTTCGGCTTGTATCAGGTACACCAGGTATTGGCGGTAGGAAGTCCGCCAGATTACGTGTTGGTGATGCGTGGTGATTTCGATGAGGAAACCCTTCTCGCTGCCTGGGCAGACAGCGGCTATCAGGCCGTGCGCGTGGATGGCGTCACCTACTGGTCACTCAATCCCGGAGGATCCGTCGATCTTTCAGCACCTGCCTCCCGCCCGGCGTTGGGAAACATGAATAACATCGTGCTGCTTGAAGATGGCACGCTCATCGCAACGTCTCGCGCCGATCGCCTGGAGCAAACGATCCGGAACATAAACGGCGCCAATCCCACGCTCGCCGAGAACGAAGAAATCCGCACCCTCTTGGCTTCGGGTATCGAACCTGAAAACCTGGTCACGGCGTCCCTGTTGAAAGGCACCGTGCTGGAGGAACTCTCGGTGCCATCGCCCGGAACCCCCGTGGCCACACCCGTTGCATTGCCCCAGGCGGAACTCGTGCTTACTGGATTACACATCCAGCCAGGCGGTGAGCACCGCACCACCATGGTGATCGTGGCAGTCTTTGACTCAGCTGAAGACGCGACAGAAGCGCACAACCGTGCCAGCAAACTACTCGCGTCAGGCACATCCACCGTCACAGACGATCCTTACAGCGATCGCGTCCAGCCGCACTCCATGCGCGTCGTTTCCTCTGGTGATGGCCAGCAATTGCTATTGCTGCACCTCACGCTGCTGAACGGTCCCACCGACTGGCTGCAAATCATCGAAGATCGCGATCTCGGTTACCTCATGTGGCCACGTATCCCATAGGCGTTGGGAACAAATCCTCATAATCCGCGTTCTAATAACAGCTACGTTTTAAATTCCTGGAGGGATATCCATGCAATTTTCTCGACGAGCGTTCACGCTCTCCGCAGCTTCCGCGCCTCTCGTTCCAATGTTGGTGGGCGCACAGAATGCCACACCATCCGCCACCGGGTTTGAGGATGCCTCTGTTCGGATTAGCGAACTCCTGCAGTTCGCGCCCGGCGGCATGCTGGATGACCAGTTGAATGTGGTTTGGAATGATTATGAGCGCCAGGTAGCAGCAGTGCGCACTCATAATGAGGGTTCTACCGAGGCCGAAAGTGATGATGACCTCGCAATGATGTCCCTGTATGCCAGCGGCCCGGAATTCCTAAACAATGCTTTCCTGTTAGAGGAGGTGGCTGGCTTCACATTTGGACAGGTGTTGCAGTCGCTTGAACTTGGGCTACCACCAGCCACAACATTACTGATCAAGCTAAATGACAACCCCGAAGCCCTGATTCCGTTCTGGGAATCAGTCGGCTATGAGGAACGCGAGAACGATTACGGAACATTTTGGACCATCGGCGAAGATGGTGACTTAGACCTGACACACCCGGTGCAGCGGGTACTCCTGGCCAGGTTCAACAATGTTGCCATTCTGCCCGGTAACGTTTTGGCCTATTCACCAAACGCGGAGTTATTGGGCCAAATAATGTCCGTCCCTGGTGGCGACACGCCTAATCGCATCGCTGAATTCGAATCCATTCTGGCGGGTCTGCCTGAAGATGCAACCAGCGCCTGGCTGGCCGAAGGTACCAACTTCGCCATGGGAAATCTGTTCGCCGGACAGGCGCTCTCAGCAAAGGCTGTCAACCAGATTGAGGACATAATCGCGGAATCAAATGACGCCGTCGGCGCCATGCCGGTAATCCGCACATTCTGTGTAGGTACCACAGCCGGTGGATATCGCGATGAAGAGCTTCACAACCCTCAGGCCCGGGAGTTCATCCTTCTGGAAACGGACGAAGCAGACATGGCGGAGCAGGCGGCAGAGGTCATTCTCTGGAGGAATGAGAACCTGCAAAGCTTGAACACCGGTCAGCCATTAAGAGAAATTCTGCCAGGTCTCGAAGCGGAGGCACTCGACGGAGAATTCTTGCGTGCGTCCCGGCCCCTCAGTACTCCGAGGTCGGTATTTACGCAGTTGATCTTCAGCAGGGATACACTTCTGTTCGCATATTAGCGTGACAAACTAGAAGCCGTTGAGCTCCTTAATCGCGCTCTCGATCGCATCCGTAAGCGACCTGTGGTCATCCAGTAGCGCTTCGATGCGATCGACTTTAGCCGCGAGTTCGCCGAGCGTCTGGATATCTCGCGGGTCGTTTTTTACGTCTGCGATCACACCCCGCACATCGCTGAAGTCACCAACTCCCAGGCTGGCCTCGGTGAGTGCCATCACCGCCGCACCATGGTCGGATTCGCCTCCTCCGCCAATCATCCGAATCGTCCGGCGAAGCTCATCGGCCAATTCGATCGCCTTGTCCCGCGCTTCATCAGGTGCAAGCTCATGCGA
>CAZYDY010000171.1:0-5068 GCA_964646245.1 uncultured Sphaerobacteraceae bacterium | reverse complement strand
TTTGCCAGCATCGGCCTGCCCGGTCTCTCAGGATTCATCGGCGAGTTCCTCGTCGCCCTCGGAACCTACAAGTACAATCCCTTCGCTGCCTTCGTCGCGTTCTCGGTGGTAATCTTCGCCGCCTGGTACATGCTCTACATGGCGCAGCGCGTTGTGTGGGGTCGCTCCTGGGGTCAGGCACCAGATCCACTCGACAACGAGCTGAACAGCACAGAGCGAGAGGAGCTCAGGAAGCTCGGCCACGCACATCTGGAAGGTGGCGATGAAGACGCTCACCTGGCAGTGAGCGGTGGCGATCATACTGCCCAGGCAGAGGAGTTCGCTGAAGCGCACGAAGATACCAAGGCCGAAGGTGAAGGTTATCCAACACGACCTGGCCAGATTAATAGCTCGAAGTGGGCGGATCTCTCTCCGCGTGAGCTTCTGTGCATCGTGCCACTGGCAGTGATGACCATCGCTGTCGGTGTGTATCCGAAGCCATTATTTGACATCATGGAGCCGGCACTCAGGGCCGTGCTCGAAGGCGCGGCGCGCGTCATCGGAAGCTAGCCAAGGTAGTCGCCGATCGGCAGCGAATGCGGATCGGTATGCGGAGTCATCTCCATGCCATTTACTCTCGAAAATCCGGATTGGGGAATGGTACTGCCCCAGCTCATCGTGCTGATCCTTGCGGTCGGTGTGTCCTTGCTGGATGCATTCCTCCCCAAGGAACGACATTTCACGGTGATCACCGGTGTGACTCTCGCCGGCTTTGGCCTTGCGCTCCTCGCTACACTGCGGCAGGCAGGCGAAACCGGATCTACCTTCCATGGCCAGTTCCGGCTGGATGGGCTGACCGTCTTCCTCAACGTCGTCATTCTTGTGGCTGCCATCCTGGCCGTTATGATCTCGGCCAGCTACGTTGAATACCTCGATGGCCACATGGGTACTGGTGAGTTCTTCACGCTCATAAGCTTTGCCGTTCTCGGTGCTATGGTCACCGCCTCTGCTGGCGATATGATCATGCTCTTCGTCGGTATCGAGCTAAGCTCGGTGGCGACGTACATCCTGACTGCCTTTGCCAAGAAGCGCTCCACATCACTCGAAGGAGCCATCAAATACACACTCCTGGGTATGTTCGCAACCGCCATCATGCTCATGGGCTTTGCCTGGATTTACGGTGCTACGGCCTCTACCGGGCTGGATGATATCTCCGCTACCGTCGCCAGCCTCATCAGTGGGGAAGGCGGCGCTCACGCTGGCCTGATCCTCGGCCTGTTGCTGGTGATCATCGGTTTCGGGTTCAAGCTCGCTGCCGTTCCATTCCACTTCTGGACGCCAGATGCTTACGATGGTGCCCCGACCCCGGTCACCGGATTCATGTCGGTTGTGCCGAAGGCAGCCGCCTTTGTCGCACTGGTACGCATGCTGGCACATGGCCTGGAGCCATTGGTTGATGATTGGCGCATTGTTATCGCAATACTCGCGTTCATCACCATGTTCTTCGGAAACATCGTGGCTATTTCGCAGCGGAACGTGAAGCGAATGCTCGCGTACTCATCTATCGCGCACACTGGCTACATGCTTGCTGGTGTCGCCGCCTACAAGTTGGTGGATGGTGTGGCGGATGAGCGTAGCCTTTCCTCCGTGATGTACTACCTGCTTGCCTATGCCTTCATGAATATCGGTGCCTTCGCTGTTGTGGTGTGGGTACAGCACCGGGGCGGAGGAATGGAGCTGGAGGATATGGCCGGCCTCGGCGCACGGTCACCACTCGCTGCTGGCGCCATGACCGTCTTCATGGTCAGCCTCATGGGTATTCCACCCACAATCGGCTTCTACGGCAAGTACTACGTCATTGTGGCGCTGCTGGATGCCAACCTGCTTTGGCTCGCAATCAGCATCGTTGTTGCGTCAGCTATATCTGCCTACTTCTACCTGCGCGTTGTTGCAGTGATGTACTTCCAGGAGAAGGAACGGGAAGCCGAAATCCGTGCAGTGCCATCCAGGCTCCTCAACGTTGGTATCCTGGTGATGGTGGTTGGTGTAATCGCCCTCGGACTCTTCTCTGGCGACATCATCGATCTCGCCAACGACTGGACCAATGGTTGGGGCACCGCCGCCGCGGCTATAGCACCATAGTATTGAGATTGATCACGAGCCGGGCAAACGCCCGGCTCGTGTGCGTTAACGGGAGTAACTCGCTTTGCAGCAGGCACAGGATCCAAACGAACTGTTCGACGTCGTTACAGAAGAGGGTGAGTCAACCGGCATCACCAAGCCACGGGCAGAGGTGCATCGCGATGGCGACTGGCACCGTGCTGTGCATGTCTGGGTCTATGGATTCGGACTAAATGGCCCACACCTGCTCATGAATCAGCGCGGCAAGCATAAGGACACCTGGCCACTCGCGCTGGATGCAACCGTCGGCGGCCATCTCGGAGCAGGGGAGACGGTGGAGGATGCCTTCCGTGAGGTCCAGGAAGAACTCGGTGTCCGTATCGATCCTGCTCGCATCGAGTGGATCTTCCAGCGAAAGCGAAGCAGCGGAGACCTGATTCCCGGTATTCTCGATCAGGAGATCCAGGAGGTCTTCCTCGTGCGAGATGACCGTCCCCTGGCTGCCTTTGCGCCGAACCCGGCAGAGCTCGAGGGGATTGTGCAGGTATCGATTGCTGACGCAGGTCGCTTGTTCCGTGGTGAAGTTGAGGTCGCAAAAGGCATGGTGCTCAGCGCGCATGGCGGAGCACTCTCAGCGCATACATTGACGCCAGGGCAGTTGCTCGTTCGTGGATCTGATACCTATTTCATCGATGTTGTTGGAGAAATCGAGCGCCGAATCAGGTGATCGGCGTTGTATCGTCGTTGCGGTGATCAATACGACGCTTCACGTGCCAGGGCACACGCCTGAGTCGTGCGAAGAAGCTGTCGTCCGGAGCAGTGCGGTTCTCCGCCACCTCCGGGTGATAGTCCCGCATCTTCCACCACAGAATCAGGATATCGCGCATCGCTTTGAGGATAACTTTGAGATTGCCACCCGTAGAGCTTCCGGCCACACGCGGGTAATGATGCACACCTACCTGCACCAGGGTTGCACCCTGCCGCCGAAGCTTGGCCTGCATCTCACAGTTGATCAGCGCCCCGTTACTAATAAGATCGAGTGATCGCAACTGATCACCGCGGAAGATCTTGAAGGCGCAATCCAGGTCGCGCAGGTGCACTCCAAACAGAATGCGCACGGCAATATTGAACACTTCCGCATTAATCCGCCGATGCAGGGGATCACTCCGCTCCATCCGGAAACCAGCCACGATATCGTACGTCCCCACAAACGGCGCCAACGTTGAGATGTCGTTGATATCAAATTGCCGGTCAGCGTCCATGAACATCACGTAGTCATGGCGTGAAGCATCAAAGCCACTCGCGACGGCCCCGCCGTATCCCTTGTTTCTCTGGTAACTCACAGGTCGGACACGATCATCCTCGCGGGCAAGCTCTTCCAGAATCGCTCCCGTGCGGTCAGTCGATCCATCGTTCACCGGAATGATCTCAAAGGTATCAGCGAACTTCGGAAGAACATCCAGCGCCTGCTCAACCACAGGGCGAATGTTCTCCTCTTCGTTATACGCGGGAAGCACCAGGCTCAGGGAACCCGGCAGGCGGTGCGGAGGCAGGTCCGGAATCGCTCTCGGCTTCGTTGCAGACATGGCGGTATGGAGCAGGGGCATCATCGCCCGAAGTATCTTCATCTATCTGATGCCTCTATACATGTGCTCGAAGGTGAACGCGCCCGAAGGACACGATATCCCCATTGTGCAGTTGAACCTTTCCCTGCACGGGTTGTCCGTTAACCTGGGTGCCATTGGTACTACCAACATCCATGAGCCACCATGCACCCTGGTTGAAACTGATTTCGGCGTGTGAGCCACTCACGAACCCATCGTTAATAGCGATGGAGTTCTCCGAGTTCCGCCCAACAGTGGTGTAGTAATCCAGCGAGAACTGCGTGCCATTCTGCCAGCTGCTCTCGGCGCTGTCGATCATCTCCAGCATGCCTGTCGCAAGCGATTGCATCGGTGCCTGTTGTGGCATGTTGGATGAAATCTTCCCGATCGTCACCAACTCGCGCACGCTCACGCGCCCCACCTGGTACAAAAAGAGATAGATCAGCGCGATAAAGGCAACGCGGAGCACGAGGATAAACCAGTCGAATGCGTCAAATCCGGTGGGAAGTTGGAGCTCCGGAATCGTTGGCACTACCAACCCTCCTGTTGTCTGTTCATCTGCACCCGCACAACGCACTCACCAAAAACAATCTCTGTACCGTCGGTCACGAGCGTTTCCACATGGTAAGGCACATAGTTGCCATTGACCTTGGTCCCGTTCTTACTACCGTTATCACGGAGTCGCAGCTCATGGCCGTGATTAATGAACACCGCGTGCTGTCGCGAAACAGTGTTCCGCTCATCTTGCAGCACGATATCGCAATCAAGCGAGCGACCAATGGTCACTTCTCCCATGGGAATCGAGTACTGCCCGTGAACATTCCCGCCACGAATAACCTGCAGGGTCCAGTGCGAAGTCACTGCCGCTTGTGGCGGTGGAGACTGAATCACCTGTGTACGGGTGTAGACGTCGGCCGGTGGTGTTTGGGTACGCATTGGTGGGGATGGCGCCGGTGCATCGAAATCGGCATCAACGTGTACATCCCGGCGGCCAAGCTCGGCGTCGGTATCAAACACCACACTGATTCGTGGCTGCAGCAACGTATACCCTTGTTGGGCAGCGAACTGGTTGAGCAATAACTCGCAGTGGCGGTTGTATCCTTCCACCCCGGCGATTGTTTCCCGGAACGTATCCGGGTGCAGCCATACAGTGAAACTGTTCGGCGCGAGCCGACCTCCGCGAGACGGCTGTGCGCTATCACGCATCTTGCGCTCGAGTTGGTTTTCAATTTCAACTGGCTTGAGTTTTTGGCGCAACACGCTGCTTGCACTGCCTTCGACTGCGCCCTGGATGAGGTTTTCGATTCGCTCCAGAAAGCCCATTGAGGTCATCCTTTCTGTATACGTACGATACCCCCAATAAC
>CAZYDY010000170.1:0-5070 GCA_964646245.1 uncultured Sphaerobacteraceae bacterium | reverse complement strand
GTTGCCAACCGTACCCGGCGGATATCGATTCCGCAGAGTTGCGCCACATCCGGATGCTCTGAAGTCGCCCGAATTGCCTTGCCGAATGTTGATCTGTTGAGGAACAGCCACATTCCGATGGTCACGACGAGCGCGATGGTAAACGCTACAAGTCGGCTCTTGGAGAGGGCCAGGTCACCGATGGTCCACGAACCCGAGAGCGGGGCGTAGGTCACACTGCGGAAGTTGGATGTCCACAAATTAAGCGCCACACCCATCATCAGGGTAGACAGTCCAAATGTGAGAAGGAGCGAATTGATAGCAGGCTGGTTGACCACCCGTTCCACAAGGGCGAACTGGAGGACAACACCGAGCAATCCGACGATGATAGCGGTGGGCACAATAGCGACAAGAGGGTTCAATCCAAGTTGGGTAAAGAAAAAGAACGTTATATAGGCGCCCAACATCATGAACTCACCATGACCCAGGTTGATAATTTTCATCACGCCAAAAATCAGGTTGAGGCCAGTAGCGAACAAGGCATAGACTCCGCCGAGGAGAATGCCACTCACCACGATCTGCAAAACATCCATGAAGTTGCCTTTGAATTAATCCCTGTTAGCAAGGAAAGAGCCCACCCGCAAAACGGGCGGGCTCCAGGGGCCAGAAGTTACCGCTCACTCCAGGCCGGAGTTGGTAGCTGGATATCTCCAGTTGTGACGCCTTCCGGCGCAACAATGAATTTCTCGCCATCCTGCCACTGCACGGTCAGCGGAACATGTCCAACCTGCTTGCCGTTTTCGTCCACTTCGTAGCCGCCCGGGAGGATGTTATCCATCTTCAGGCCGCGAAGTTCGTCGGCGAGTGCGTCCAGGTCAAGCTCGCCAACATTGTTGACCGCTTGCTCCAGGATCTGGCAGCCAGCATAGCCAGTAGCCGCGTGATAATCCGGTTCGCGTCCGTGCATCTCCACGTACGCCTCGAAGAACTCCTGGTTTCCAGGTGTCTCGACTTCCGGCTCCCACATTGATGGGCCAAGTACGTAGTTCGCGTCGTCACCGAGGGTTTCAATGAATTCAGGTTGGGCAGCACCCACTGAGTATGCATAGAGTCGGCAGTTGAGATCGAGCTCCTTCGCCTGGCGCTGGATAAGCACCGAGTCTGGCAGGTACGATCCACCGATGAGCATGTCCGGATTGAGATCGCGAATCTGCGTCAGGATACCGGAGACGTCCGTCGCTTGCTGCGGATAGGTTTCCTCGTGGACAACCTCAATGCCGGCATCTTCACAGTGGCGCACAGCGCCTTCACCCGTGGACATCGGGAAGACCGCATCTTCGTAGATCACAGCGGCGGTTGTGTAGCCCTCGCTCACGGCGATGTTGGTGATGATGTCCTTGAAGTAGTCACCGGCGACTGAGTAGACACCGAACACCATCTGGTGGCCGCTCTCCCAAATGGAGTTGGCCGATGCACCAGCCACCAACAGGGGCTGGCCGTACTGTTCGGTTACCTGTGCCACAGCCTGGGTAACACCAGATGCGTAAGGGCCGAGTACGAGATCGACCTCATCTTCCGTAATCAGGCGCTCATAGAGTCGGGCACCAGTAGTGGGATCGGACTGGTCGTCGTAAATCACGAACTCCACCGGTCGGCCCAAAAGGCCACCATTGGCGTTCTTCTGCGCTTCCCAAAGGAGATAGGCTTCCTGCTGATACAAACCAGTACGGCCATTTGTGCCGGTGGTGGAAACCGATGCGCCGATGCGGATCGGATCGCCGGTCGGCGCCTCGCCGACAGGAGTACTTTGTGCGAATGTCCTGCTACTTCCCAGTGCCAGGCCGGCCCCGAGCGCAGATCCTCGTTTGATCAATGAACGACGGTGGATTCTGGACATGACTTCCTCCTGTAGGCTGGCCATCGCCAACCTGCTTGCCAACTTTCGTGATTCACGTCAACGCAATCCTTGACATAATCAAGTTTCGTCGAAGAGGCCTTTCGGCTGGCAAATCTGCCGATCACGATAGATGACATTAATACAGTGCCTGAATGCTACTGGATGCAGTGCACAATCGTCAACGCGGCTGGTTCGATGTCCGGTCGATCATGTGCGGTTATCGGATTGAGGTTTTGCACTCTCGTCAGGGCTTGAGGAGAGGTTCAGAATCTGCACCACTCCACCTGCGAATCGCCGGAGCTACCACCCGAATGATGATGACGCGAAGCGCACCCGCTGCAGGAATGGCCACGATTGCCCCCAGAACGCCTGCGATTGCCCCTCCGAATGAGACCGAAATAATGACCAGCAGGGGAGGAATATTGGCCTGGTTTTGCATGATGACGGGTACCAGCACGTTACTCTCTATCTGCTGGAGAATGAGATAAAAAACGACGACCGCGAGCGCCAGTTGCCACGAGTCGAGGAAGGCGACGATGATTGCCGGAATCGCGGCCAAATTCGGACCCAGTATCGGAATGAGTTCTCCGAACGCAGCAAAGATCGCCAGGAGAAGCGGATAGTTGACCCCCATAACGGAAAGTCCGATGTAAACAGTTGCGCCTACCGCCAAGGCTCCGATTCCTGTGCCGCGTACATAGCCACCAACGGTCTCGCTGAGTTCAACCAGGATCGCGCGAACACTATCTCTCGAACGTTCTGGCACCAGGGACTCAATGAACTCGCGGACAGATCGGCGTGAGATCGTCCAATAGGCGGCCATAAAGGTCATGATTACCACCTGGGCGAGGGACGTGAAGATCGTCATTGGTATGGATACAAGCGTGGTTGTGAAGTTGCCGAGATTGTTCTGGATACCGGCCCATACGTCATCGCCATTACTTTCCACGGGTGCTTCGTCAACGGCTTCGGTGGCCTGGTCGATGAACGCAGGAAGTCCCTCAATGAGCTCGGTGGTCTGCTCCTGTAACTGTGGCGCCATATAGAATCCCAGCCCAACCACTGCACCAACAAACGTCAGGAAGATGACGCCTACCGCGACTCCGCGTGGCATGACTTTCGCCAGGAAATTGACGATAGGGGAGACTGCTTCCCCAATCACAATCGCTATGAACAGCACGGCAATACTTTGCCCGGTGAGTGAAACGAACTGGAGCATGATAGATGCGAGAACAAACGCGATTCCGAATATCACCCCAATGCGCAACCACCTACGGGTGGGGCTTTCTTCATGAGCGACAGACGTAGCAGAGGAGGGCGTTTGCGGAACCCCTGAGCTGGATGGGTGAACAATCGATTCGTTGTGGTTATCCACTATGAGGGCTCCTGCTGTGCTTGGTTTCAGATGATTGTGACAACTATTTCCCTGAGCTATGCAAGATATGGGCCGTGTGCGCAATCTGTGCGGGTCCCGGCGAAACCATTGGAACCACGGAGGCTGGATTCCTGGTCACGGGGTTATTGGGAATCGGTTGTTTCTGCGAGCCTGGCCCGGATGAGATTGGCCACTTCGACTTCGTCATACTCCCGCTCCGTGGTATCCAGAACGATGAGCGGGCAATCGAGATCCAGGGGATCGCCCAGCCCTTCACGCAGCACTTTCCGTAATTCGTCCGGAGTGCCTTCAGTGTTGTGGATTTCATGACGAGCAGGGTCGTTCATCCGTTTGGCATAGCGGGATACCAACGTTTCTTCATCGGCAGTGATATGCACCAGGATCGCGTTCGTTTTTTGGATGAGGGGCGCGTATTGCGGCTCTGTCACGCCTTTATGGAAGAAACTCTCGACAACCAATCCCTGGCCGGAATTCACCAGTTCGGAGGCAATGGCTGCCAACATAAGCTGCGACGCCCGTCCCAACTCATGGGAGAAGTCCAATGCCGGCGAACCGAGTTCGTTGGCGAATAGCTCTTTGACGAAATCCTTGGTGAAGAGTGGCAGGTTGAGCCGCTTCGCCAACTGCTCAACGATACTCGTTTTACCTGCTGCAGGTGGACCGTTAACGATGACCAGGATGGGCTTGGCTTCGGACATGGTGGTGGTCTCCCCAGCGAGCTGTGACGATGTTAATGGGCCAGGTTCTCGAACCAGCGCAAAAGCGCCGGTAGCAGTAATATGCTACACGGCGCTCTTTTGAATGCATAAATCTGGCCACGATTAGAGTGAAGCTTCGCCCTGGAGATAGCGCATAAATCGCGCACCTGCTGCCGGCATGTCGTCTGGATGCTCGTTCAGGTAGTTTATGAGTGCGCTCCCGACAATCGCCCCATCGGAGATCTTGCCGACTTCGTCCACATTCTCCGGGGTGCTGATGCCAAAGCCCACGCCCAGCGGGAGGTCGATATGCTGCCGTACTCGCTCCATGTAAGGCTTGAGTGTCTCGCTCATTGCCTCACGAGCACCAGTCACACCGGTGACTGCAACACAGTAGACGAACCCGGATCCGCGTTCGCCCACAAGTTTGAGGCGATCGTCAGTGGTTGTCGGTGCCACCATAAAGATGAGGTCCAGCCCGTGTTTGCTGGAGGATTCGCGCATGCGATTGCTCTCTTCGATCGGCAGGTCAGGCACGATGAATCCATCCACGCCCGCCTCGGCGCAATCGGCAACGAACTGCTCGACCCCGTATTTCACGATGGGATTGAAGTAGCCCATGAGCATCAGCGGAACCTCAACTCCCGCGTCGCGCACTCGCTTTACCAGCGCCACGCAATCGCGCAACGTTGTGCCATTCTCCAGGCTTACCTGGCTGGTGTGCTGCACTGTGGAGCCATCTGCCAGCGGATCTGAGAACGGTGTGCCAACTTCAATCAGGTCTGCCCCGGCCTCAACAAGGGAGAGGAGAATCCGCTCGCTCGTTTCGAGATCGGGGTAACCAACCGTTATGTACGGCATCAGGGCAGTGCGATTTTCGGCTTTGCATCGCGCGAAGGTCTCAGGGATTCGGCTCACAGTTCCACTCCAAACGCTTCCGCAACGGTGTGCATATCTTTATCGCCCCGACCGCTCAGGTTAACGATGACGCTCTTGCCCGGTCCGATTTTCTTCGCGTTCTGGGCAATCCACGCTACAGCATGGCTGCTCTCCAGTGCAGGGATGATCCCTTCCGTGCGGCAGAGAATCTGGAAACCTTC
>CAZYDY010000169.1:0-5088 GCA_964646245.1 uncultured Sphaerobacteraceae bacterium | reverse complement strand
TGCTCGGGACGCTGGCTGATATCAGTGCAGGCAAGATCGAGGATTCTGCGTCCGATGACTGGTCTGCGCGACACATCGAACGGACGAAGGGTCGCAGTGTGAGTGATCTTGCCGCCGAGTGGCATGTACGCTCCAACACCACGCCTGGTATTTTCGAGCGCTATGGTGCCGTTCTGGTGGCCGATTTGGTTACCCATGAGTTCGACATCAAACAGGCAGTCGGCAATTCCCAGGGACGTGACCTGCAAGTGGTGCGAACAGTTGCGCTGTTCTACCTGAATGCGCTCGATCAGGCATGGCGAGAGGATGGCGTGCCTCCCCTGCGTGTACTGACAGAGACATCGTCACTGGATATTGGCGGAGAGAACCCGGATGTCTCTGTAGAGATGAGCTGGTGGGAAATCGGACGGGTGGTGAGTGGTCGGCGCAGCATTGACCAGGTGAAAGCGCTGACCTGGTCTGGCGATCCGGAGCCCTGGCTGGATCATCTTTTCGTGTTCGGTCCGCGGCAATCGCCGTTATCAGAGTAGCGAGTTACCCGGGGACTTAACCCCGGCCCCACATCCGAAAATGCACTCTAGTACAGCACCTTGCGATACTCTTCGTTGCGCTTGCCCTGGCTTTCATCCGGCGGCTGCAGGTTCTTCTGCTCACTGAGCATCGCCATGAGGGTCGGGATGGTATCGGGATCCGGCCAGGATTCTGGCTCCCAGATTTTTGATCGCAAAATAGACCGGGCGCAATGGGTGAAAACTTCCTCGATTGCGACGATAACCACTAACGTCGCCGGCTTGCCTTGCACGCTCAGGCGCTCGCACAGCTCCGGGTCGGTGCTGATCGTAGCCTTGCCATTCACACGTACCGTTTCGTCCGTCCCGGGGATCAGGAAGAGCATCCCCACATTCGGGTTCTGGATGAGGTTGCGCATGGAATCCACACGCCGGTTGCCCTTGCGGTCAGCGAATACCAGTGTCTTCTCATCCAGGAAGAACACGAGTGATCCCGCCGGGTCACCGCGCGGGGTGCAATCGGCACTGCCATCCTCGGCAGCGGTTGCCAGCAGGAAGTACGGTGATTTCTCAATGAACTCCTGCACAAGCGGTGTGACGTATGGAGTTTCCTTGTCCGCGATCAACGGGCTTGGAGTACCAACCAGATCAACGAGCGACTGCTCGGTATCCACTACGTGCGCAGGATTGGGAACATAGGACATCTGAATTACCTCTTAACGAATATCAGGCAGGAGCAACGGCAAGTTCTTCCCGATCACCGGTCGGCATATTGCCAATATGGCGGGCAATAATGCCTCCAGCCACAATGAGCACGGCGATGGCTACCGCCACAGGAATTACGCCAAAGAGGTCTGTCGCGAGACCAGCCAACAGGGTCGGCACCAGGCCGATGATATTCCCGATGAGCCCCTGGCTTGCAATCACCTGCCCGCGTACATAGCTCGGGGTTCGATGCAGCAAGATGGACCGGGCTGCAACATTCACAACGCTCATCGACATACCGGCCGGGATAGAGACGATCATCGTCAGGAAAACGACGGGCGAAATTCGGATCACGTCTGTCATCTGATCCAGCGGCAGGCGAAGCAAATCGTTCAGGAACCAATAGGTTTGCTCAATAAACCCAAGTGCAAAGATACAGAGACCAAACAGGCAGACCGCCAGGAACGCAGCCATGCGCTCGCCGATGGCCCTGGCGGCAGGTGGCGCCATGCGGAGTCCGAGCACAAGACCAACTGCGGCCGGTGCGAACACGAATACGGTGTTCTCCTTACTGGTGTTGAGTACGCGTTCCAGATAGAACGGAATGATCACCACCAGTGCACTCATACCGACGCTGACCAACACATCATGGAAGATCGCTTCCATGGTGGGTCGATCCTTCTTAATGAACTGGAGCCCGGCGGTAAGTGTTTGCAGGAATGGTCGCCGCTTCTTCCCTTTGATAGCAGAAGATGCCACAGGGATAGAAGGCAGCAGGAGCGTACACGCCCCGGCAATAAGCCAGAGTGACCCCGCCAGGACAAACACCAGCTCTGCACCGCCGAAGAGCAGCGCCAGCGGTGCGAGGATAGCGAGTCCGACTCCCTGACTGATGGTGAGGGCGAGGTTGTGCAGGCTCTGCGCCTCTGTGTAGCGCTCACGCCAGACGAGGTCGGCAAGTAATGATGCCTCTGCTGGCGAGTAAAACTGGTGGATGATCCAGATTGCGATGGTACATGCGAAAACGGCACCGAGGCTTGGCTCAATGGCGACCATCGCCAACATGAACGCGAACCTGAACCCGTTCAACATGGTGAGCATGAAGCGCCGGCTCATGTTATCCACCACCATGCCGGCGGGGAGTCCAAGGCTCATGCTGGCGACATTTGAACATGCGACGAAGAGGGAAACAGCGAATGACCGTGCGCTCAAATCGATGACGAGAATCATCAGCGCGTACAGCAGGGCGCCTTGTGCAGTTTGTGAAAGCAATCGCGAAAGCCAGAAGAGACGGAACGTTGGATCCTTGAGGAGTGATTCTTCACGCTCTCCGGTGCGCTCCCGGCGAACACGTCGCGCCTTGCGGGCAGCTTCATCTTCCTTACCGGTGAGCTCTACGGCATGCTGGTTTCCGAACAATGCAGAAACCGGCCGAAGCTCTACGCCAACTGCCTGGTGCTGGTGGCCGACTTCTTCATCGATTTCCGGGTAATTGAGCGGGGACTCGAGGATTCTGCGACGCACACGCTGGCTGGACTTCGGCACATTGGCTCGGCTTCGCCTCCGTGCTCGCAACTCGGCGATACGGCCTCGTGTGGTCTCGGATTGGGGTGTGTCGCTCACCGCACCAGCCCTCCCCGCCTACAATCAGGAATCGGAATCAAACTCGATAAATGGTAGCAGGCTTTCGATTCCGTTTTGGATTGCTTCCCTGGTGGTTTCCCAGGGTGGCAAGATATCGTTCAGCGTCACGATCAGGATGAAATCGGCAGCTATCAGAATGAACGCTATCGCCAATGGCCCCAGCATTCCCAGTGTGCCGAGGATTCGACCAAGCCCGCCAATATTCAATCCGAAAAGGATGAAGAGCAGCCAACCCAGTGCCAGGAGCCATCCGCCAAGCATGAAGCCATCTGGATAATCGATCTCGCGCCAAATAAGCACGCTTATGATTCCGAGGAGGGCGATGCCCCCGGGAATGATCAGGATTGCTGCGAACGCCCACGCGCCTTTTACGCCGCGGGCACCGGGGATGTATTCGTTGTCTCGTCGCTGATGCGGCCATGCACCTTCGACAGCGGTTTCAAGCGCCTGCAAACTAAAGAGCAGTGCTATCACCACCAGAATAAGAAGCCACCACAACCAGGTATCAAAGGGTCCGGTTGGGATGCGGCTGGTATCAAACATTCAATCGTCCTGCCATGATTGTGGCGATCTTGTGGGGCATCCGGATAGGGATGCTGGGAAGCTCGGAATGCCCTCACGCGTACGCTACAGGATACCGCGAATGTGAGATGGCGTGGCAGGCGGTAGTTACCCCGGATGTGAATCCGGGGTGTTCTGCCGTGTTATGCGCAAATATGATGTGCTGCTACATCAATGCACGAATGGCTTCGCCAAGGCGCTGAATGCCGAGCTCTATACGATCTGCTGGCACGCTGCTGAAGCTCAGGCGAACGGTGTGGGTCACCTCGCCGGTTGGATCGAACCACTTACCCGGAAAGACGACAGTGCCATGTTCGGCGGCGACGCGGAACATCTCCTGTCCATCGATGCTATCCGGCAACGTGATCCAGACAAAGAAGCCACCATCCGGTTTGCTCCAGTGCACACCTTCTGGCATCTCGCGTTCGAGCGCAGCCAGCATGGCATCGCGTCGGTCGCGATAGAAGTCCCGGCACTCCTGGATGTGCCCGGTGAGGTAGTCATCTTCCAATGTGTGAGCCACGGTGCGCATCATGATGCGATCGTTACTGATGTCTGCAACTTCACGCGTGGAGAGGATCATGGCGGCGACGTCGTCCGGAGCAATCACATACCCGACCCGAATACCTGGTGCGAGCGTTTTGCTGAAGCTCCCGAAGTGCAGCACCTGATCGTCGAGAGCACGAATCGGCGCGATTTCCTCGCCACTGTAGCGGAGATCACCGTAGGGATCATCTTCAAAAATGGCGACATTGTGTTCGCGAGCGAGTTCGATCATACGCTCGCGGCGATCCACCGGTAGCGTGGTGCCTGACGGATTCTGGAACGTCGGAATCGTATAGATGATCTTGGTGTTTGGGTTCGCTTCCAATGCTTCCTGGAGCTTGTCCATGCGCATGCCATCGTCATCGGCATCCACACCAATCATCTCCACCTGATACGTGGCGAAAATCTCGAGTGCACCGAGGAAGGTCGGGTTCTCGACGATCACCGCGTCGCCTGGTTCCAGCAGTACCCGGCTGGCAAAATCAAGCGCCTGGGTAGAGCCACTGGTAACCACAATGTTCTCGGCGCTTGCCTGGATACCGCGCTTGGCAACGTGCCCGGCAATCCATTCGCGTAATGGCGCGTAGCCCTTTTGATCGCCATAACCTAGCGCGCCGATGGCCTCATCCCACGCGAGTTGATTGGCTTCGCGCATACGATCGATTGGCAGCAGCTCTTTGGCCGGGGCACCGTCTCCGAAGTAGACCGGATCGGCATGCAATTCCATCATGCTGAAGATATCGGTCCAGATACTGCTACCAAAAACATTGGTGCGTTCGGCAAAACGGTCGGAAAGGGAACGAGTAGCGAGTTGGTTCATTGTGAAGATCCTCAAGTTAGTGGGGCGGAAAAGTCAGGAACATAAGGGTTCGCTGGCCTGGACCGACCACTCCGTTGGGATCGATCAGGCGCGAATAGGCATCTCCGCGGGGATATACGCGCAGATTATTCCTGTTGTCAGGAGTGCTCTTCGTGATGTGGAGCGCAAAAACAGCGCGTTTTGGTGCATCAACGTGCTCCGGTAAGCATAAGGCGCCAACTGGCACCATTAATATCTGTCTTTCACTATACGGGTTATCGTCCGTAAGTGGCAACCTGAAGTCGACTATCCCTTGATTCCGCT
>CAZYDY010000168.1:0-5089 GCA_964646245.1 uncultured Sphaerobacteraceae bacterium | reverse complement strand
GACTATCTCGGCCTTGGAGCATCCGCGCCGCACCCCTATATCGTTGGGGTGCCAGCTGCGTACTCATCGCTGGACGCAATGCGAGCTGCCCGTCAGCTGGATAGCATCACACTAAGTGATGACACCATTGTTTGGGGCCATTCGCAAGGAGGCGGAACGGCTCTCTGGGTTGGAATTGAGCAGCAGAAATACGCGCCCGATGTACCACTGCTTGGAGTCGCAGCCATGGCTCCTGCCAGCAATCTCCCCGGGTTCATCGATACGCTCATGTCCGGGCCGGTTGGACCGATCTTCGGTGGATATATCATGCGTGGCTATGCGGATTGGTACGAGGATGTGGAGTTTGACGATTACGTTCGCTCCGGAGCGCGTTTCAGTCAGGAGAAGATCGTCAGCCGGTGTCTTTCCGAGCCGTCGTTTGTTGCCAACCTGGCATCGATCATCATCCGTGAGCCCTATACGTTGGCGGATGTCCGCACGGGACCGCTCTTCGAGCGGTTGCAGGAGAACGTTCCGGATGAGCCGACTGGCTTACCGCTCTTCCTGGGACAGGGAGCAGCGGATCCGCTCATCGTGCCAGAGGCACAGGCCGATTTCGTCGCCAGCCTTTGTGATGCTGGCCAGGTGGTGGAATACCACACCTATTCGGGACGAGATCACATGGGAGTCGTTGCCGATGATTCCCCGATGCTACCGGACCTGATGGATTGGACGAAGGCGCGCTTTGATGGCGATCCGCCGGCAGAATCCTGCACTACGTCAGAGAGCTGAGCCGTAAGTGGCACAGCACTTGCGTGGAGGGATGATGTGAGCAAGGAGCTCCTCCCGGAACCACCGGGCACCGTCTCAACATTGCAAGGAAAACAACCATGGGAAATGATGATCGCTTTGATGCGAAGAAGGATGACCTGAAGGGTAAGGCCAAGGAAGGCTACGGTAAGGTCACCGACGATGAGCAGAAGGAAAATGAAGGCAAGTTCGATCAGATCAAGGGTGACGTCAAGGACGGCGTCGCTGATGTGAAAGACAAAGCCAAGGACATCGGCGACAAGATGAAAGACGACAACAGGTAATACCTGCTGAGTCCAAAAATCTCGTTTAGCCTGGGGCAACCGACAGAGATGTCGGTTGCCCCGTTTGCGTTATAGCTTGAGTTTTCATCGTGTACGCGAGCAATTCCGCCTTAAGTGGGGTTGTCAGAATACTGTTTTGCGCTATGATGCTAGATGTGCTTGCATGCATTTGGTGGATTGTCCACCAACGGAACAAAAGGGAGCCAAATACGTGGTAGATAAAGTAACCAAGAGTCCTTATTCGAGCCTTTATTCTTCATTGAAAGCTGGCGAAATCACTCGCCGTTCCTTCATTACCCGCGCTACCGCGCTCGGTATGAGCGCTGCCGGTGCCCTTATGGTCGCCGATGCTGTTGCGCAGGGCACGCCGGCCGCCTCCCCGGAAACTGGTGGAGTTGCTGCTTCCTTGCCCGCTAGCGGCACCGAGGGCCAGACCCGAGGCGAAGGTGGCGAACTCAAGATTCTCCAGTGGCAGGCACCAAGCCAGTTGAACGCCCTGGTTGCCACCGGCGATAAAGACAACATGGCCGCCCAGTTCGTGAGCGAGCCGCTGATGGTTCGTGATACCGAGGGCCAGTTGGTTCCGTTCCTTATTAAGGAAATCCCATCTCTCGACAACGGTCTCCTGTCGGACGACCTCACCTCGGTTACCTACAACCTGCTGGAAGGCGTGTTGTGGAACGACGGCGAGCCGTTTACTGCTGAAGACGTTGCCTTTACCGTGGAGTGGGCCAACGATCCAAACAACCCGGTTGTGCAGGCTGCGGTCTACAACCGCATCGTCGAAACCGAAGTCATCGATGACCTCACCGTGAAGCTGACCTTTGATTCCCCGAATCCAACCTGGTCTGAGTCCTTCACGGGAAGCGGTTCCGGTGTCGTGCTGCCGAAGCACGTTCTGGAAGGCGCCGACGAGGACGCTCTCAATCAGTTCCGTTCAGCACCAGTTGGTACGGGCCCGTACAAGGTTGAGGATTTCCAGGCCAACGACCAGGTCACCTATGTGATGAACGAGCACTACCGCGAGGAAAACAAGCCGTACTTCGAGCGCGTGCTTCTCAAGGGTGGTGGCGATGCCGCTGCAGCAGCTCGCGCTGTTCTGCAGACAGGTGAGTTCGACTTCGGCTGGAACCTCAACGCCGAGCGCGATGTGATGGAAGGCATTACTGCCGAAGCCACCACTGGTCAGTTCGTGGTTGAAGGTGGATTGAACCTTGAGCGCATTAACATCAACTTCTCCGATCCGGATACAGAAGTCGATGGTCAGCGCAGCGAGATGAACACCCCGCACCCGATCCTTTCGGATTTGGCTGTGCGCCAGGCCATGCAGATTGGTATCAATGGCGAGTTGATCTCCGAGCAGCTCTACCTTGGTATGGAGAACGAGCCAGCCGTTGCAAACGTGCTGTCCGGTATTCCATCAATGCAGTCGGATAACGAGTTCCGATATGATCCGGAGGCTGCCGCAGCTCTTCTGGACGAAGCTGGCTGGGTCCGGGATGGCGACGGTGTGCGCACCAAGGACGGTGTGGAACTCAACCTGCGTCTCTACACCACAGTGAACGCTGTGCGCCAGAAGATCCAGGCCATCGTGAAGGCCAACCTGGACGAAATCGGCTTCAACATCATCCTCGAGCAGGTAGATGCTGCCATCTTCTTCGATGGTGCCGCTGGTAACGACCAGAGCAACACGCACTTCTACACAGATATGAACATGTTCACGTCCACTGTCTCGGCTCCGCCGCCAGTGCTGTACATGATTCGCTGGTACTCCGGTGGTGAAGACCGCCACGAAGTAGCCCAGGCAAGCAACAGCTGGTCAGGACGTAACATCCAGCGCTATATCAATGATGAGTACGATGAGACGTTCGAAGCGGCCATGGTCGAGGCCGACCTCGAGAAGTCTGCTGAACTCTTCATCAAGATGAACGACATTCTCTACAACGATGCCGCTGTGCTGCCAGTGATCCTGCAGGGTAAGAAGGCCGGTATCGCCAATACCCTCAATGCAGAGAACGTGGCGCTCAACGCATTCGAGTTTGAGTACTACAACATCGCGAACTGGAACCGCGTCAGCGAGTAACCATTTCGCATCACGAGCCGGGAGCCATCGCTCCCGGCTCGTTTTGGTTTTCATCTATTGACAACCTGGTGAAACAGCGGGATTCTGTAGGGTAGCCTTAACCGAACGGTCGGTCCGATCAACTTTAAAACCAGAGGATACCTATGACCCGCATCTTCCCGTTCTTTCGTTTTTCCGGCTCACATCGAGCGATCGGACAGCAGTATGGTGAAGAGTGTCGGGACCTTATCCATCAACACCGTGATCTCGCGCTGGACCGTCTCCAGAGCAAGTCGCATCTTACCTATGACGAGGTAACAGAGCGCACGCTCTGGTACGAACCATGGGTGGAGCACGCCGCGCCTTTCTTCTGCGAGGAGATCCGCGGGCTTGCAGAAGGGGCGGCAATAAGTGAGGCGGAGGCGTGGTTGCTCCAACTTCGCGCCGAAGTCGCCATTGTCACTGAAGACGAATCTGGTGATGAATGCACCAGTTTCGCGATACAACCAGAGGCGACCAGTAACGGAGTTGGGCTCGTAGGTCAGAATGCTGATTTGCCGCCATTTTATCGTGATATCGCAATAGTAGCGGAGCTGCAATTCGAAGATATTCCTCATATCCTCATGTTGCTTCCAGCAGGTCAACTGAGTTACCTCGGTATCAACAATGCAGGTATGGGTGTCTCTGCCAACTTCCTGACCTGCGATGGTTGGCGCGTTGGATTTCCCCGCTATTTCTTCTCGCGCATGGCGCTCACTCAACGCACTGTGGATGATGGTGCGGCTGCTATTGAGAATCTTCACCGCGCGTCATCCCGTAACCTGATGATGCTGGATGGCGACGGCAATGCCGTCAATCTCGAGACCTCAGTTACTGAATCCGCTCGCATTTACCCAACTCAAGGGATCATCGCCCACGCGAACAACTATCAGTCGCAAGAGATGCAGCACGCCGAGCGATCCACCGGTATCGGCCTCGAGAACTCCCAGGCTCGAAGTGAGTCCATGAGATCAATGCTGCATGCACGGCATGGTCAACTCAACGCAGAGGCGATGAAAGACGTACTTCGAGATCGCACAGATCCAATGGCGTGCGTAAATCGGCATCCTGACGATATTCCTGAGCTGGATTCGATGACATTCGCCAGTATGATCATGCAGCCTTCGCTTGGCAAAGTGGATATTGCCGTTGGCCCGCCGGATCAAAATGAGTACGTCACCTATGCCTTCGGTGGATAAGTGCCCAAATACCGCAATTATCGATACGAGATGTCAATAACATGGTATTCTGATTTCACGTTCAATGAAGATCGGACAAGAAGAAGGCCGGACCCATGTGGCCCGGTCTCCGCATAATACCAGCGAAAGGATCTCGGAATGGCTCAGCCCACGGGCAATATTCGTCGACTTTATGATGCATTGCAGTCTGGAGCAATCGACAGGCGCCAGTTCATTGGTCGCGCGACTGCGCTCGGCCTCGGTGCCGGTGCGTCGTTGTATCTTGCAAATGCTGCGGCACAGACGCCAGAAGCATCTCCGACCGGAGACGGATCATCCGGCGGCGGTGGTCTACCCACTGGCGTCGAGCGTGCACAGGCACCGGAAGACCAGGAGCGAGGTAGCGGTGGTGAACTGCGTATCCTCCAGTGGCAGGCGCCAAGCCATCTCCTCGGTCACCAGGCCAGTGGCGATAAGGACACGTTGGCTTCATGCCTCGTAACCGAACCGCTTTTCTACTATGGCGTTGATGGCGGCTTGCTTCCGAACCTCGCCACCACCGTGCCTACTTTGGATAACGGTGATCTTGCCGAGGACCTGACTGGTCTCACACTCCGACTTATGGAAGGCGTCACCTGGAGCGATGGAGAACCATTCTCCGCTACCGACGTCGAATTCACGTGGCGCTGGGTAACCAACCCCGATAACGCCAGCACGTCTATTGAGATCTGGCAAGC
>CAZYDY010000167.1:0-5108 GCA_964646245.1 uncultured Sphaerobacteraceae bacterium | reverse complement strand
GCGACGGACGACAAGGGCCAACTTTTCATCCACGTGAAGGCGCTGGAATCATATCTCAACACGAGTGGTTCAGCCCCGGTCAACGTGAAGTTTTTGATCGAAGGCGAAGAGGAAGTCTCCTCGCCGAACCTTCTCCCGTTTATCCAGGAGCACCTGGAGTTACTCCAGGCAGATGTTTGCGTCATCAGCGACTCCTCCATGGCAACTATCGAGGAACCGGCAGTTACCCACAGCCTGCGAGGCATGACGTACATCGAGCTGGAAGTCACTGGTCCACGCGAGGATTTGCACAGCGGTTTCTTCGGCGGTGCGGTGCATAACCCGGGCAATGCGTTGGCCGAGATCATCGCCTCGATGTTTAACGACGATCACACAGTAGCAATCGAAGGCTTCTATGACGATGTTGTGGATCTCACACCAGAAGAACGGGAGATGATCGCCCGCACCGATATGAGCGAGCAGCAACTGCGTGACGCTACCGGTACACCGGCTGCGTGGGGCGATACGAACTACACCATCAAGGAGCGCGTATCCGCCCGCCCGACCCTGGACGTCAACGGGCTTTGGAGTGGCTACAGCGGTCCCGGTCCAAAAACGATCATTCCCGCATCGGCAGGTGCCAAAATAAGCTCTCGACTCGTGGCCAACCAGGATCCTGAGAAGATATTCGAACTCATCAAGGCGCATGTTGAGCGAGTAACACCGCCCACTGTACAGGCAGAAGTACGACTGCTTACCACTGGCCGACCTGCGTTGATTCCCTTCGATCTCCCCGAGATGCAGGCAGCCGCCCGTGCCTACGAAAAGGGCTGGGGACACGCGCCGGTATTCACGCGTGGGGGAGGCAGTATCCCGGTCGTCGCGGATATCACGGATTTGATGCAGATACCGGTCGTGATGATGGGGTACGGACTCGATACCGACGGTCTCCACGCTCCCAACGAGCACTACCGGGTAGAGATGTTTGAGCGCGGAATCGAGACGGCGATTGTCTATCTCGAGGAGCTTTCATTGTCGAGGATGTAGCCCTATGCGAAATCAGAATCCCCAGATGAGCCGCTGCAAGGGTAGCGGCTCATCGCTTGAACGCACTCGGCATTCATTCCTGAAGACCATGCAGGTATGGTGGTGAAAAAGAAATCGGTAACAAAGGGAGTGGAATTTATGTTTTTAATAATCTAGGCCAAGATTCGTAACAAAATAAAACAGATAGGGGAGGAAATATGATATTATAGATATCATTAGGATCACCATGAGCTTCAGTCGTGCAACACTGGTTCCTTTTCCCGTAACCCCGATCGGGATACAACCATGTGGCCGCCTGCTGGGGTGCGACTGCACTACGCCGAATCGCCTGATTGGGCAGAGGCATCGCGAAAGGCATCCCCCATGAGTTCAAGCGACCCACAGCCCCACATCCTGTGTATCAATCACGCTCCGGAGATACTCGAACTGCTGCGAGACTTGTTGGAAGAAGAAGGCTATCGTGTTTCCACGAGGCAAACCATTGACCGCACACTCGACAGCATCGTTGCGATGAAACCAGATGTAATTACGATCGATTACATGTGGGCCAGTTCTGACAATGAGTGGACGTATCTAAATCTCCTGACTATGGATCCGCGAACTCGCCATATTCCCGTTGTTCTATGCACCGGTGCCGTAAAGCAGGCAACAGAAATGAGAGACCATCTGGAATCGATTGGCGTCAGGGTTGTGTTGAAACCATTTGATATCGATGACCTGCAGGAAGCATTGCGCTCGTGCCTGGATCCGGAGCAGCTTTCAGACCCTGAAGTTGCTTCTCCCGAGAATCCCTCGTAGTCAAATAACCTGGCGCTCATGGTCGACGAACGTCACCTGCGTGGGGCATGTACGGGATCTGCAGCGGCAGGATTGAAATCCAAGCGTTCAGTCGATTGCGGCGTTGGCTCATCGACGGAGTCCGATGGTCGCACCCAGTTCATCAAGACCCGATGTAGCGATTCCGCACCGACCACTGGTTCAGTCGGATAAGGCAGCTCTACCGGGTGGAAGACAAATGGTCGCGTTTGCGGACCTCCTAGTCCACCATGGCTCCCAACAAGCTCCTCGAAGGCGTATACCTCACCTGTGTCCGGGTTGACTGCACTCATCACCAGAATATCTGGTGCGTTGGCGAAACCGTCGGTCCGGCTTAGGTGGTCGGCCGCGCGTTCTCCATAGTGGGCCAGTGGATCCTCGCCAAATGCGTACCGGTCATCGAGGTAATGAATGCCAGCCCTCCCTAACACGAGTGTGCCTTCGGTAGCGGATTTCATCATGACAAATCCGATATCCGGATTGTTGAGCAAGCCTGGTAACAGTAGGGGATATCGCTCGACGATCTCCTCATACAGCATTCGCTCCGGGTGTTTCGGAAATGAGATGAGCCCGAGGTTCCCGGATGCGAGCACCACCACGTCACTTTTGGAGCTTTCGCCATCCGGTTCAAGATTCAGCATCTCTTCGCGGTTCTTCGGCCAGTTCCCGAGTGCTTTCTGAATCACACGAACGGTGCGGTCATCGTCAGGTTCGGTGAGCGTCTGCCGCAAGGTGAGTTGAATGTGCCCTTGATCTTCCACGAGGGAATCATGCACGGATATACGCGAGCCTGGATCGACCAACGTGGCCACCAAGTCACCCAGTGTCTGGTTGTTCCGCTGCCGGAAGTTGGCACCCATGCTCTGGCCGTGATCCGAAAGAATCACAAAGTGATATGGACGGGGCGCATTGGCAGACTCCTTCATGAGCGTGCCGAGTACGGAATCGATGCGAGTGAGGACTTTCATCGAATCCTCGCGATCAATTCCGGAGTGATGCGCCACTTCGTCGTAGGCGAAGATGGTGCAGTACACACTGCCCAGCCCGCGATACATATCCGCGAGTAGCATGAACTGCGCGAATTCCAGCATTACGGTGGTTGTGGCTGCGCGTACAAAGGCATAACGCCAGCCACGTTTGATACGCGGTTCTTCTTTCTTCCGGGCCTGATTGAACGCCTGCCACCGCTCTCGAAAAACATCACCGAAGTAGAGAGCGAACGTTCGACCAATGAGGTAGGGACTGGCGAAGAGGCCCAGGTAGCTTCGAGAACCCCCACGGTCCCTCAAGCTGATCGTGCTGTAGGTCAGCAGGCTGTCTGGGGCATCGCCGGAGAACATATTCCAGCGACTGGCCCCCTGATTTCGTAACAGGCCCTGACCGTCGCTCAGGCGATTCTCCAGGTCGCGCGCGGTCGTCATGCTGGAGCTCACCATGAGCCGGCCCGCAGGTTTATCGTACCAACGGAATGCCGGAATCCCGGTGTTATCGCCAAGCAGGATACCGGCCTGGCTGGCACTGGTTTGGCTGGAAAGATCGGTCTCCCATTCGTTGAGGACGTGCGAGCCATCGGATTGCCACCTCGCGAGATTCGGCATCCAGCCATCATCAATCGCGCGCTGGAGGAGCGGTGCTGAAAGCCCGTCGATTTCAATGAACAGGGTGCCGGGAGAGTCATCCGATTTATCAGCGAGGAAGGAGCGACGAAGTCGGCGGGTGACAAACCAGTCATAGGCGTCGAGGTCACGGAGCGAGAACAATCCACCAAAGAGGGTGTAGCTGACCGTGAGTCCCAGGGTGATGATGATTCCTGTTTGAAGGTTTTCCACCTTCGGCTGGGCGAAATCCCAGAACGACATCCCCTCAGCGATGAAGAGAACCATTGCACCGGAGAGAATCAGGCTGAGGATTGGGAAAAGAGCAGGATGAACTCTGGCGGAAATGATATACAGCACAGGCCAGGAAACAAGTTGGGCTACAGTGAATATGAGCGCCACAAAGGCAACACTCGGGATCACATCGATGTCGAAACCTGGCACCAGCCAGGCCAGCACAAGAAGCGTTACCCCTTGCACCAGCGAAACGCTGATTGCCCACCGTACTAATCGAACCAAACTCCGCTCTCTCTCATGCACTACCTGCACTTCTCATTTAGCTAGTGTAACCTTGCCTAAACTCCGAGTTACCAGACGCGATAGTTATAGGCGTCTCGCACATGTTTCCAGGCTCTTCCAGGAAGGCAATCGTCTTTGGAGTGCTAGTCCCGAGCATCAATAATCAAAGTGAAAGGGAAGTACTGTGGTCACACCAGAGGTACGAGCGCTTACGCCGGAAGAGGTCGATGTCCTGCTCAATTGGGCTGCCGGAGAAGGTTGGAATCCGGGATTGTATGATGCCACACCGTTTCGCGCTGTCGATCCGAAAGGGTTTCTCGGCGCGTTCGTGGAAGGTAAGTTGGTTTCCGGCATATCCGCTGTGAAATATGATGCTGGTTTTGGATTTGTAGGTTTGTACATCACCAGTCCTGATGAGCGTGGCAGGGGATATGGGCGATCAGTCTGGAACGCCGGTATAGCGAGACTTGAGGGCTGCACTATTGGTTTGGATGGAGTTCCTGCCCAGCAAGAGAATTATGGCAACAAGGGGTTTGCCAAAGCGTATGGCAATGTCCGGTATTCCGGTCATTATTCCGGAGCCATTGGCATGTCCGGTGATTGCTTTCCCATAACTTCGGCACTGCACGCGAAGATCATCGAATATGACGGCGCATATTTTCCTGCAATTCGTTCTGATTTCCTGACGGAGTGGCTCGGCGCGGCGCATCGGGCATTTGTGTGCATAGAAGCCGATCAGGTCGCTGGGTACGGGGTCGCCCGCAAATGTAGAAGCGGGTGCAAGATCGGGCCGCTCTTCGCACACAGTCTTGAAGCGGCAAGTGCACTGCTTTCTTCACTGGCCCTGGAGTGTGAAGGGCACGTTGCCCTGGATGTACCGGTTTACCAGAAAGGCTTTATGGCGCTATTAGAGGCCGGTGGGCTGCAGCCCGGCTTTGAAACGGCGCGCATGTATCGCGGTAAAGCACCAGTGCTCGATCGTGATGGTGTCTTCGCAATCACATCCCTTGAAATAGGGTGAATGCAGGTCCGGGAAATGAGGCAAACAAAAAAGGCGTTGCCAGCATGGTTGCTGCATCGCCCGGGTGCTTGCGGTTTTATGGTGGTGGGCCCCCCGGGACTCGAACCCGGAACCTGCGGATTAAGAGTCCG